>NZ_JBALPC010000033.1:0-49607 GCF_036965225.1 Bacillus sp. JJ1474
GGAGGGGTATAATGGAAAAAGTAAATTTTGATGAATTAAGAAATCAATTATTAGCACGTATTGATACTGAAGATTTGCTGGAAGTAAAAAAAGTAAACGATTTAATTAGGCTGCATGAATTAGATGCACAATGCGATAAAGTAATTGATCGTGACGGAGTAAGTATTGTAATCGAAAATGGCTCACAAAAATTTATTAAGAGTCATCCCAGTATGAATGAAAAAATGAAAATCAACGCTCAAAAAATCGCATTGGAAAAATCGATTAAATTTAAATTGAAGGCAGCCCCTACCCCTGCAGCATCAACTGTGGAAGACAAACCGAAGCGTGGTAGTTTAATTTGATTAGTTATCCGTACATCGAAGAATATATTTGTCAGTGGCGAGAAGGCGAAATCATTTTAAATAAAGAGCGAATAATGCTCATCGAATGGTTAGAACAAGACATCCTGACGATGGAGGATATATATTTTGATAGTGAACAGATTGAAAACTTCATTCAGTTTGCTAACAAATGGTATTTCCCCTTAGAGCCATTCCAAAAGTTTTTAACCTGCTTCATTTTTTTGCGTTATAAGGATTCAGATGACTTAGTGTTTGATGAGTTTCTTATATACATGGCTCGTGGTGCTGGTAAGAATGGTTTTATTTCAGCACTTGTTAATTATTTGATTAGCGAGCTTCATGGCATTGATTTTTATAATGTTTCAATTGTGGCCAACAGTGAAAAACAAGCGAAAACATCATTCACAGAAGTTTTTAATACCATTGATATGAATGATGATCTGAAAGCATATTTCAAACATCAAAAGGCTGTCATTGAATCAGTTGATACGAAATCAATCTTTCAGTTTCATACGTCTAATGCCAGCACAAAAGATGGTTTGCGTGATGGTTGTGTGGTTTATGATGAAGTGCATGAATATGAAAATAATGATGTAGTCGATGTATTCTCGGGAGGTCTTGGTAAAGTCAAAGACAGCCGAGAATTTTTTATTGGAACAGATGGTTTCGTGCGTGATGGGTTTATCGATCGTTTAAAAGAACGTGCATTAAGTATTTTAAAACGTGAAGTATCGGTTAAAGAAGATTCGTTATTCCCGTTCATGTGTTGCATCGATGATGAAGAAGAAATGCACGATATGAACATGTGGCAAAAAGCTAATCCAATGTTCCATCCACCATTATCTGCTTATGCAAAGACGCTGTACAAAAAAGTTTTGAAACAATATCGCAAACTTCAAAACGATTCATCAGGTTACGAAAACTTCATTACGAAGAGAATGAATTTGCCGAAAGTTGATTTAGAAAAGTCAGTAACATCCTGGGAGAAAATCGAAGCAACAAATCAGGAATATGATTTAGTGCAATTAAAACAACGTGAATGTATTGGTTGTGTTGACTATGCTTCTATTCGCGACTTTGTGGCAAATGGGTTGTTGTTTGTGGAAAGCGATAAATTTATCTTACCAGTGGAATTAACGCAATCATTTGTGTGTAAACCATTTGCTGATAAGCATTATGCGTATAGCGGCAATAAAGCAGAAGGAAACAATAAAAAAGACCATCGTAAATTTGCTCCTATTAAGAAATGGGAAGAAGATGGATTTTTAACAGTCCTCCACAAGGACACGATGGATCCTCACTTAATTGTTAAATGGTTTGTTGATAAACGGGACGAAGGTTGGAACATCATTAAGATTGTTGGGGATAATTTCCGAATGGAAATTTTAAGACCTTTATTTGAAGCGGAAGGTTTTGAGGTTGAAGTAATACGTAATCCAGATGCAGCTAGTGCATTGTTATCACCAAAAATCGAATTAGCATTCGACAACCATAATGTAATTTTCGGAGATAATCCAGTAATGCGCTGGTACACAAATAATGTATTGGTTGTTATTGATAATAAGGGCAATAAGTTATATCGCAAAAAAGAGCCAGTCAAACGCAAAACGGATGGTTTTATGATGTTTTTATATGGTGTATGGGCATCAAGAGATTTAGATAATTACGATGCTTCAGATGCTTTAGATATACTAGATGCACTTAATTTCTAGGGAGGGGGTGAAAATGTAAAATGGGATTTTTGGACACGGTTTTAAGACGCAATAAGGAACTTGAATCTATGTTTGATCTTGATTTATTTTCCGAAAATGTTCCGCATCGAGCCTATTTAAAAAAGATGGCTTTAGAAACATGTATCAATTTCATTGGTCGAACAATTAGCCAGTCTGATTTTAGATTTATGAAAAATGGAAAGCGGCAACTTGATGATTGGCATTATTTAATGAATGTTAGGCCAAACACAGATCAGTCAGCATCAGATTTTTGGCAGAAGTTTGTTTATGAGTTGATAAACGAAAATGAGGTTTTAGTTATCCTAACGGATAATAACGATCTATTGATTGCTGATAGTTTCACTCGTGTGGAATATGCCGTTTATCCGGATATATTCAAGGATGTTACCGTTAAGGAGCATACCTTTAAACGCTCATTCAAGATGGATGAAGTTCTTTATCTTACCTACAACAATGAAAAACTATCAAAGTTTATGGAAGGTATGTTTGAGGACTTTGGCGATTTGTTTAGTAGGATGATTGAAACAAGCAAGAGGGCTAATCAGATTCGGGGAACAGTTGATATTGATTCCACCCAACCTCTTGATGAAAAAAATCAAAAAAAATTACAAAATTTTATCGATAAATTGTTCAACTCATTTAAGAATAATCTAGTTGCAATTGTCCCCAAATTAAAAGGCTTTGATTATACCGAGGTTTCTAAAGGTGATGTAAATGGAAAATCCATCGATGAAATCATTAAACTTAAAAAATCTTTAATAGATGATGTGGCAGATATTTTGGGTATTCCTAACGCTTTGATACATGGTGAACTTTCGGATTATGAGACTAGTATTAAAGCTTATTTGAAATTTTGTATTAATCCATTAAATAAAAAGATTAGTGATGAGCTTAATGCAAAGTTGATTGAAAAAGAAGACTATTTAAAAGGCGATAAAATTCAAATACGGGGCATCGCAGAATTGAATCCACTTGAAGTTGCTAACGCAGTTGATAAATTGCGAGCAAGCGGGGTTTATAACGGTAATGAAATCCGTGAGAAGTTAGGGGATGAACGAGTGGATAATCCAGCACTAGATGAATATGTAATCACGAAAAACTATCAATCTGCAGATTCTATGGAAGGAGGTGAAAGCTAGTGAAGACAATCGAAGTTAAAGGTGTAATCGTCTTGAATGATTACAAAGAAGTCTATGAGTGGTTTGGCTATGAATGTACTTCTCCAAATGATGTTATTAATCAACTTCCAAAAGATAATTCTCCTGTTGAAGTTATTATTAACTCGGGTGGCGGACATGTTGATGCAGGGAATGAAATCTATGCACGTCTTAAAGGGTATCAAGGTGAAGTAACTACTAAAACTTATTCTTTAGCGGCAAGCGCAGCATCCATAATTGCAATGGCAAGTAATAACGGGGGTAAAACTTTAATTGCTCCTACAGCTCAGTTCATGATCCATAATGTTTCTGGATTAAGCGAAGGTGATTATCGATCACATGTTAAAGAAGCGCAGGTTTTAGAAAACTATAACAAAGCGATTGCTACAGCCTACACTTTGAAAACTGGTAAGACTGAAGAAGACATTCTTCAAATGATGAATGATGAAACCTGGTTAAATGCTCAACAAGCAGTTGAGTATAATTTCGCAGATAGGATATTGTTTGACGAGAAAACTCAATTTGTCGCATCAGTAAATTCAGGGATTCTTCCACAGAGTGTAGTAGATAAAGCTCGACAAATGATGAAAATGAACTCCGGTATCTCAAATGATCAATTGGATTATATCGTCAATCAAGTAACTGAAAGATTCAAACAAAATATTACTTTCAAAAATGAACCTAGTAAGCGTAGAGGGTTCATTTTTTAATACCTAAAATTAGGAGGATGAAATTAAATGGTTATTAAATTAAACAATCACACTAAGTCTTATGAGGATGCAAAATTAAATTATGCTGCAGTTGTTAAAAATGAAGAATCAACACCTGAACAAATCGAAAAAGCTTGGACTGAAATGCAAGATGCGTTAGTAAATTCCTTAACAACACAAATTACAAATCAAGTTGCTGCTAACACAGTAGACCAAGTGGTTTTAACAAATCGTGGCGTGGACGTTATGACGTCTGAAGAAAATAAATTCTTCAATGCAGTAGTGCAATCTGACGGTTTCACAGATGATTTAGTATTACCTGAAACAGTAACAGAAAAAATTTACGAGGACTTAAAATCTGAACATCCTTTATTATCAGTTATCAACTTCCAAAACCTAGGTACAATTACATTAACAACAATCACATCAGAGTATGAGGGTGCAGCTGTATGGGGTCCAATCTTTGGGGATATCAAGGGTCAGCTAGATGCAGCGTTCAAGCAAGAAAACATCGCACAATCTAAATTAACAGCATTTGTTGTATTGCCGAAAGACCTTGCTAAATTTGGCCCAACATGGGTGAAGGCGTATGTACAAGCTCAAATCACAGAAACATATGCAGTAGCTTTAGAATCTGCCGTAATTAATGGTGCTGGTCCTATTAAGCATCAACCAATCGGTTTAATTCGTGATTTACAAGCGGCGGTGGACCCAACAAATGGTCATGCCAAAAAAGCTGTAACAGGCACATTAACTTTAGCTAACGATGAAACAATTATCGATGAATTTGCCGGAATTGGTGAACTGTTATCTGTGAAACAAGATGGTAAACCATTAAATGTAGATGGCAAAGTAGCGTTAATCATCAATCCTACAGACTCTTGGAAATTACGTAAAAAGTTCACTACTCGTAACGCGCAAGGTGCTTATATCACAAACGTTCCATTTGATTTTAAAATCATCACTTCTTTATTTGCTACAGCAGGAGAGGTTATTGCATTCGTTTCAGACCGTTACGATGCTTATCGTGGTGGTGGTGTTGAAGTGAAGGAATACGACCAAACCTTAGCGATTGAAGATTGCAACTTACACGTTGCGAAAACATTTGCATTCGGTAAGCCTCGTGATAACAAAGTAGCTGCTATTTATACATTGGATTTCACGCCAGCACCATAAAGTTAGGAGGATATTGAATTGATGTATAAGGTAATCAGTCGATTTAGAGATAATGATGGGCAAGTCTACGAAGTAGGGGAGGATTATCCGAAGGGAGACTCCAAACCCATAGGAGCGCGGATTGAGCAACTGTCTTCCGTCCATCCAAAATACAAACGAGTTTTCATTGAAGCTGCAAGCGACGATAAGACTGACTTAGAAGAAAAGGAGAAAGAGGAAATCAAGGCTGAATTGGAATCTATTGGTGTCTCTTTTCATCCTAACACAGGCCTTGAAAAGCTAAGAGAAAAACTTGAAGAAGCTAAAGCTAGCAAAGAAACCAAGGAGTGATGTGAATGAGCATCACGGACATTGTTTTAAATGAATTCAAGGAAAGGATGCACTTAGGAGGTCATGAAGATGATAACCTGAGACGCATCCTTTCTGCGTCTTTAAAAGACTTAAAAAGGATTTGCGGGGATTATGACATAAATACCGATGAAGATTTTAAAGAATTAGTTTTCGAGCGCTCAAGATATGTTTATAACGATGCATTAGAATACTTCCATACTAATTTTTTAACGCAGATCAATAATCTAAATCTCAACAAAGCACTCGAAAGTATAATTGTGGACGGTGAGCCAGATGCAACCGTTTAAGTACGTTCCTAAATTGAACACTGGGCAATTAAGACATTGGATAGATCTATATGGAAAAGTAAAAACAAAAAATGAATTAAATGAAACAACTTATAAATACCAAAAAATCAAATCCACTTGGGCAGCTATCATCCCTCAAACAGGTAGATTACAAAAACAACAGGTTGAAACTATTTTGTCTAATGTTACGCATAAAGTGATTGTCCGTTATGAGTCTGATAAAGATATTACCCAAGACATGTACATCATGTTTATTGGAAAAAGATTCGACATTAAGTACATTCTCAATCCTTATTTTAAGAATGAAACCCTTGAAATCTTCTGCGAGGAAGTGATTGAGTGATGCAATTGAACGGTTTAAGCGAATTCCAGCGTGATTTATTGGATGTTGCACAAAAAAAACTTCCAAGAGAATCTCCAAAAATTATGCGTAAAATTGGCAGTAAGGCGCGGACACAAGTCGCTAAAAAAGCGCGTCAATTGGTCAAGAAGAAAACGGGCGGTTATCACAAGAAGTGGAAACGTGGAAAGGTTTTTAAAGGCCATGGTGGGGAATTTGTTGTCCGTGTTTACAACGCCAGCCCGCATGCCCACTTACTTGAACACGGTCACAGGATGGTGACAAAAGACGGTAGAGAAGTTGGATTTGTTCAGGGTAAAAAGCCTTTAGAAAAAGCCATGAGGGAATTTGATGACAGCGGAACAGCAACCGAAATGCTGTCTGATTGGCTTGATGATTTGTTAAGGAGTGGAAGGTTGTGATTACTTACAGGGATATAAAAACGGCTATTGTCAAGAAGCTGGATGATGAATTTGAAATTGAAATTCAGAGCACTGACGTGATTGAAGGTTTTCATAGACCTTCTTTTTTTGTGTCTTTTGATAACCAAAACAAGTCCTCCAACCTCGACCAAATCGAAAGGTCCTTGACTATTCGAATTAATTATTTCCCTTCTGACCGTTATGAATACGCTCTCGAAATACTGGATATCACCGAGAAACTAGAAACCGTCTTTGATCTAAAGTTACCTGTCTTGGACCGATTAATTAATATTAACGAAGTCCAGAGCGTTGTTACTGACGGAGTATTGGAGTTTTCCTTTGATATTGAGTTCTTTGACGGTAAAGAAGTTGAAGAAGCTGAAAAAATGCAAGAACTAGAAATTGTGAGAGGTGAATGAAATGGGATTACCGGAAATTAATATTGAATTTAAAGGTAAGGCTGTAAGTGCTATATCCCGTTCCGCTTTGGGAATCGTTGCTTTAATCCTTAAAGACGATAAAGGAACCTTTGATTCAAAAGAATATAGAGACATCAGTGATTTAGTTGAAGCTGATTGGAGTGCTGACAATGTGGATTACATTAAAAAGACATTAGACGGCACACCATCAAAAGTTATTGTGGAACGACTTGATGCTGATGCACTGAATTATACTGAAGCATTAGCAAGATTGAACAGTAAGAAGTGGAATTACCTTGCTATCCCAGGAATTGCAGCTCTTGAAGTGTCTGACATTGTTTCTTGGATTAAATCCAAGCGTGATAATGACAAGAAAACTTTCAAAGCAGTTCTTCCAAACATCGAAGCAGATCATGAGGGTGTTATTAATTTCACGACTGAAAATATCGTTGTAGCTGGGAAAACATATTCAGCTTCTGAATATACAGCTCGCATTGCTGGAATCCTTGCTGGACTTCCTTTCACTCGTTCTGCGACATATTATGTGCTTCCAGAAGTTGAAGCCATAACAGAAGCAGCTGACCCGAATGCTGCCATTGATGCTGGGGAATTAATCCTAGTCAATGACGGTGACAAGTTCAAAATCGGTCGTGGAGTAAACAGCTTAACGTCCACAACGATTGAAAAGACAGAGGACTTTAAGAAAATCAAAATCCTTGAAGTTATGGACATGGTTCTTGATGATATCCGGGATACTTTTAACAATCAGTATGTTGGTAAAGTACCGAATACGTACGACAATCAAGTCCTTTTCTTTACCTCTGTCAATGCTTATTTCAAGACTCTTGCGGGTGACGATATTCTGGATCCTTCCTTTGAAAACAGAGCGACTGTAAACGTTGAAGCACAGCGTTTAGCCTGGGAGAGTATTGGAACAGAGACAACTGATTGGGATGATCAAAAAGTAAAAAATATGTCATTTAAATCAAAGGTGTTTGCAGCTGGAAACATCAAAATTATCGATGCTATGGAAGACCTAGACTTCCAGATTGCTATTTAAGGAGGGATAAAGAATGACAAAGGTAAAAAGTAATAAACAGATTAATGGAACATTTGGTGCTGTGTGGGTAAACGGAGAAAAATGGATGGACGTTCAAAGCTTTGAGGCTAAAGTTACTATCAACTATGAAGATGTAAATATGGCGGAAGATTTGGCAACCCACAAGAAAATGACAGGTTGGGCTGGCGAAGGCACAATGTCTGTTAAAAAGGTTTATAGCCGCGGGGCATCATTAATGGCAGTGGCCGTTAAAACGGGACAAATGCCTGACATCAGCATTGTTGGTAAATTAGCGGATCCTGATGCATTTGGTCAAGAGCGTGTAACCATCAGCGAAATCACCTTTAATGAATTTATGCTCATGAAATTTGAACAAAAGTCACTTGGGACAGAAGAGCTGCCGTTTAACTTTGCGGACTTTGACCCAATTGATCTTATTCTTGCATAAAGGGAGGATTTATTGGATGTCTAAGAAAAAACTTACGATCACCGATTTAATTGAACAAAAAGAGAAATTAACAAAATCTAAAAAGAAAACTAGGGAACTATACATTGACCAATTAGGTGGAACAATCACCATTGAAGCACCTGAAAGGTCGCTGGTATTGGATAGCATTGATTTGTCAAATGACAACAGCTATGAGGGAAACCCTGATGACTTTTTAGTATATAACATCGTAGTGGAACCAAATTTAAAGGATCCAGAGCTACAAAAAATTTACGAATGTAAAGAACCAGTGGACATTGTTTCAAAGATTTTCGATGTTGGGACAATCACAGGAATTGCAAAGGAAGCCATGAACCTTGCTGGCTACAATAGTAAAGTTACTCCGGTGGATGATTTAAAAAACTAATCAAGAGTGATGAAGACTTTTATTTACTTCATCACTACCTTCAAAAAGGAGAAAGACTAGAATACCTATTGAACTTGCCAGCAACAGAAAAAATGTTTATGCAAGCTAGTATGGAAGTGCATTTTGAGGAAGAAAAGGCAAAGTGGGGAACCACCTAGCTTTTTCTTCTTTTTTATTAAGGCGGTGAGATTGATTGGCAGATAGGGTCATATCGGCAGTATTGACGTTAAGGGATGGGAACTTCTCATCAACAGCAAGTCAAGCTGCTTCCAATACTAGGGAATTAGAGCAAAGAATCAGATATGCGGGTAACACTATTGGACGGTTCGGAAGATCAGCAACTTCCAGTTTTACCAATGTCGCAAAAAGCGTGGTAGGTTTAGCTGCTGCTTACATGGGGTTTAGCGCGGTCAAAGACCTTACGACAGACATGATTGAACTAGCAGCGGCAGCAAAAGCAACTGAAGCACAGTTCGAGCAAGTGTTCACTGGTATACAATCAAATGCTGAAAATGCACTGAACCGAGTGGCTGAGGAAACACAAGTATTACCTTCAAGATTAAAAGGCAGTTTTATCAGTATGGCTGCATTTGCTAAGACAGCCGGAGCTGATGGAGAAAAAGCGTTATCTATCGCAGAACGGGCAACACTTGCGGCAGCTGATGGAGCAGCGTTTTATGATAAGTCAATTGAAGAAGTAACCGAGAGCTTACAGTCATTCTTGAAGGGTAACTTTGCTAACGATGCTGCATTAGGTATTTCAGCAACAGAAATGACGAGGAACGCAGCGGCTGCGGATTTATTTGGAAAGAAGTATAAGGATTTAACCGAGTTACAAAAACAAGAAACGTTATTAAAAATGGTCGAGGATGGAAACAAATTATCCGGTGCAATGGGTCAAGCTTCCCGTGAGGGTGACGGATTTGAGAACGTCATCGGGAACTTAAAGCAAAGTTGGGCGGATTTGAAAGCGAACATGGGTCAAGCCATATTGGAGCCTGTCGTGAAAGTATTGCAAGGTATGACAACAGCTGTTTTGAACTTTGACCCTAAACCTGTTACCTCATTTCTGGAAAAGTCCGTAAAGTTCGGTAAAACAGTAAAGGATGTTTTCTGGACAATCAAAGAAAGTGTTATGTCCCTTTATTATGATACCGGGGAAGTCTCAGACTTATGGCAAAACTTAGGCCTACCTAAAAACGTAAGTGACAATATAGCGTCTTTTGGTGAAGTGTTGAGGACAGTAGCTAGAGGAATCGGGACTGTTAAGGAAACAATCATGTCCCTTTATTATGACACAGGCGAGGTATCTGATCTGTGGCAGAACATGGGCTTTTCTGAACGGACAAGTGACCTTATAGCCACATTTGCTGAATTATTGAAAACAACAATAGCCGGTAGTATCACCTTTGTAAAAGATGCAGCTGTCGGAACGTTCAACTTTATTAAAAATAATTGGTCATTGATTGGTCCAGTTATTGCCGGAGTGGCAGCGTCAGTAGCAGCTCTTAAAATGGGTATTGTTGCTATTACAGCTGTAAAAACCACATGGACGGCAGTAACAACTGCGGTGCAAGTAGCGACTGCCCTATTGAATGGTACACTTGCAATATCACCACTTGGATGGGTTGCTATTGCGATTGGTGTAGTAGTCACAGCAGGTATTCTCTTATGGAAAAACTGGGATACAGTGATAGAAAAAGCAGGGCAACTATGGGAATGGTTGAAGAAGGTATGGTCAGGCATAGAAAAAGGATTTGCAAGTGCTTGGCAAGCTGTTCAACGTGCAGCGGGTTCAGCAATTAATTTTATGATCGACAAGGTAAACGGAGTTATTAGTTTAATCAATAAAATTCCAGGGGTCGAGATTGAAGCGGTCGGAAAAGTAAATTGGGGAAAAGAAAATTTACCAAAAAACGCTATGGGAACATCTTATTTCACAGGAGGCCCTACTCTTATTCATGAACGAGGCGGAGAGATTGTAGACTTGCCAAATGGTTCAAGGATATACCCACATGACAAATCGGTTCAGATGGCAAGGAATGAGTCAAAAGGGAACCCAATCACGATAAATATTAACGGGGTAGGAAAGTCCACAAATGATATTGTCAATGAAATGGTGCCTGCTTTGAAACTAGCATTGTCCAATATGTAAGGAGGGAGTTAAAAGTGGATATTTTTCTTAGTACGATGGATAGAAAACAACTTATTAAACTCCCGATTATCCCTAAAGAAATAATGATTAGTTCACCGGGACAAACAGAGATTTATTCTACAATCTCACAAGGTGATATAAAGCTAATAGGTCCACCGGGTCTAAGAGGACTTAGCTTTTCCTCATTCTTCCCCTTTGAGAGTTATCCCTTTGCTAAGGACCGGAGCTATAAAGGTATGCGATATGTCCACATGATAGAAAATTGGAAGGCAAGCAAGGAACCTATTCGGCTCGTTATAACAGGGAAAAAGGCTGCGATGGTGAATATGCTTTGCGCAATTGAAAACATTGAGTTCGGTTCACAGGACGGTACGACTGATATCTATTACACCTTATCCCTAAGTGAATTTAAATTATTACCACTAAGAAAGAGGAATATATAATGGCTCATGAATTGTGGAGGATTAACGTTTCTCAAGCCATCGATATTACTCCTATTGTTGGCTCAATTTCTTGGTCAGATGACGTTGACACGTTAGGTCAGCAATTAACCTTTAATACAGCTTACAATGACACACGATATTTTCCACAGGTCAGCATTGAGCCGGGAGATACCATTCTATTAAAAAATAAGAATGAAATCTTTAGGGGAACGATGGTAACGGAACAAAGGAACGGACAGTTTGAAAGAGTGTTCACTTGCTTTGATCCTGCTTTTTATCTAAATAAATCAAAAGAAATTTTCCAATGCAATAAGGTTCGGGCTGATGTAGCCATTAAGCAATTATGTAACATGTTTAATGTGCCGATTGGTAATGTTGTTTCGATTCCGGCCGTTATCAAGAAAATCTTTAACGGTGAAATATCAGCAATTATTAAAGAAATTCTTGAAATAGCAGAGAATACGTTGGGCATAAAATACCGATTTGAAATGAGATCAGGTAAATTATTTATTGAAAAACAAACTGCTTTAATTGTTAAGGGCACTTTTACTCTTGCTGGCATTGAATATGATTTGAACGAGAGTATTTCTAATCCATCACGAAAAAGAAGCATCGAGGAAATGAAAAACTCTATTAAAATTATAAATAATGATAAGGTTGTTACCACGGTAAGGGATGAAGGTTTGATATCTAAATATGGGCTGTTGCAGGAGGTTCATAGCGTAAACGATGATGAAAAATCAAAAGCAAAGAATATTGCCAATAATATTCTAAAGGAATTAGGAAAAGTTTTAGAAGAAAATTCATTGGATATGTTGGGAAATGATGAGGTTAGAGCTGGTAGATTAATTGAAATTAACGAACCTAAGACAGGCATGTCTGGTAGGTGCTTAATAAAGTCTGTGAATCACACATTAGATAAAGGAATACACAGAATGTCCTTGCAATTGAGGGTGATATAAATGAGTATGACTGAGCTTGCACAACTATTTAAAGATAGAGAAAACAAACCATATTTTGGCCCGCAAGTAGGTAAAGTAATATCTCCACCACCTGGCTTAAAAGTTCAACTTGGAGACAAGATCATTCTTGATAATGACCATTTAGTTATTGCTGCAAGTGTTCTTTCTGGATATGCACGAGAAATCACAATTGATGGGGCAACGACTACTGCAGCATCCTCTATCACAAAAATAGATGGAAAGCTAAAATTTAATGATTATTTGAAAACAGGGGATGAGGTTATTTTAATTCCATCTACTGATGAACAAACCTATTATTTAATAGACAAGGCGGTGAGGTTCTAGTGTTTCCGGAGATCGTCAACATTGAGAACATTCCAATAGAAAATAACCAAGACGAGCTTCCAGAGATCAAGCCGTCTTTTCTATTTGACTTCAAAAAGGGTGATTTCGTCCTGGTCAATGGAAATCCTGTCAAGGTTGAAGGAATCGAAGCTTTAAAGGTATGGATTGAAAAAACTTTAAGAACTGAAAAATATAGATTCAAAGTCTATGAAGGCACAGATTACGGAACTAGCCTTGAGGATCTAATTGGGCAGAATTTACCGCCTGCTTTTGTGGAAAGTGAATTGCAGCGAGAAATAAATGAAAGTCTCTTACGGCATCCAATAATTGATAGTGTTTCAAACTTTGATCTTGAAAAGAATAATTCGAACTTAACTGTAAAGTTCACAGTAAACCTTATAGGTGGAAGTGAGTTTGAACAGGAGCTGATCTATAATGTTTGAAAATAAAACAAAAGAAACCATCCACACTGAAATGCTCAAAACAGTTTCAGATAACTATGATAAAACATTAGGGTCATTTATTTATGATTCTACCGAGCCTGTGGCTGACCAGATGAGCAAGGGATATAAGAATTTAGATGTCGTTGTTAGTAAATTAAGTATCGATAATTTAACAGGTGAGGAATTAGAAAAAAGAGTCAATGAGCGTACTGGAACAACTCGTAAAAAGGCTACTTTTGCAACTTCTTTGGTCACTGTAAATGGACAACAAGGTGCAGTTATTAATATAGGTGATAAAGTATCCTCTGACACTGTTAATTATAGCTTTCAAGAATCTAAGGTCATCACTTCTAGTGGTGAAGTTGATGTATTAGTCATGTGTGATGTAGCTGGCACAATTGGTAATGCACCGGCTAACAGTATTAAATCCTTCCCAATTACCTTACAAGGTCTAACATCAGTGACAAATAAAGAGTCGGTAACAAATGGCTATGAAGCCGAGTCCGATACCGAGTTACTAAAGAGATATTACGAGCGTATTCAGACCCCACCAACAAGCGGAAATAAGGCCCATTATAAGAACTGGGCTAAAGAGGTTAATGGTGTAGGTGAAGCTAAGATTTTCCCTCTCTGGGCTGGTGATAATACAGTAAAAGTTGTGATTATTGATTCAAACAAATCCCCTGCAAGTGAGGATCTAGTTGCTGATGTTCAAGACCATATTGATCCAGGCATTACAGGTTTAGGAGATGGGGAGGCGGGTATCGGTGCTTTTTGTACAGTAGTTAGTGCGGCTGGATTAGCAATAAACATTTCTTTTTCTGCAGTTAAAGATCCAGCATTTACAGATCAACAAAGGCAAATAAGTGTGGAAGCTAAGGTTAATGAATATTTAAATGAAATTGCATTTGTGGATCCCCAATTAAGCTACGCAAAGATAGGGGCGTTAATCCTATCTTCCGATGGTATCTTGGATTATTCGAATCTATTAATAAATGGCGGTACATCTAATATCCTGATTAATGATGAAGAAGTGCCAGTCTTAGGAGTGATAACTATTGATTGATTATCTCTCTTTAGATATGCGTAAAAGCAATATTTATCAAGAAATATTCAAAGCTGATAGTCGGCAAATAGATATTTTTAATGCCAGTATCGAGGATATAAAGAAGCAGCTGTTAATCGATACGGCAACCTGGGGATTGGCCATTTATGAAAAGGAATTAAAGATAAAAACAGACCTTAACAAACCTTTAGGGGAAAGAAGATCTGTTATTAAATCCAAACTGAGGGGATCAGGTAAGGTTGATCACATTTTGATTAAACTTGTTGCTGATGCCTATTCAAATGGGGATGTAGTTGTTTCGTTTAATGGCCGTATTGTTGTTAAATTTACTTCTCTTTATGGGATCCCACCAAATTTAGAGGACGTAAAAAACGCACTAGAAGATATTAAACCAGCACATTTGGCCATTGAGTATGAATTTAATTATTTATTGATCAAAGAAATTCATAATGTAAAAACACTAATCGAAATGGACCAAATCCCTCTTAATAAATTTGCAGGAGGTGCATAGGATTGGCAAATAATACAACGCGGTTAGGATTATTGAAAAAAGATCCTGCAACAGATGGAAACGACACATTCAACATTCAAACCATGCTAAATGACAACTGGGATAAGATAGATCAAAGGGCTGCGTTACTTGATCCCGAAACAGGGAAGGTTCCTGCTGATCAATTAAGTGTAGACACAAGTGATCTTGCAACTAAGCAAGAGCTTGCTACGCATTTGGCGGATAAAGTAAATCATATTACTGCGGCTGAAAGAACTGCTTGGAATAGCAAATCAAACTTTTCAGGGAGCTATAATGATTTAACGAATAAACCAACGATACCAGCATTAAACAATACCGTAACAAGTACAAGTACAGTGCAAGCAGCCACTGCGAATGCTGTAAAAATAGCACACGATAAGGCGGTATCTGCTGAAAACTTGGCAAATGCAGGGACAAGCCAAACAGGGGTATACACAGACACGACAACCACTATCCAACCTTTAGCGCTATACACGAAAAGAATA
Organism: Bacillus sp. JJ1474; assembly: GCF_036965225.1. NCBI lineage: Bacteria > Bacillati > Bacillota > Bacilli > Caryophanales > Bacillaceae > Bacillus > Bacillus sp. JJ1474. Next base: position 15,285 of record NZ_JBALPC010000033.1, read on the forward strand.
CCATTAACAGGGAATCCTAAAAGAGGAACATTAAGATTGATTAGGTCATCAAGACAATATTTCCTCTTCGCGCAATTTACAACGATTAGGGCAGAAACAGTCGGTGTAAGGATTGACAATGGTAGTTCTTCCGCTACGTACGTTGGTCTTGATGGCAGTGGTGGAGACATATTTGGGAATGGTGAGGGAAATGTCTTTTTTGGCGTAAATATACAACTAGTTGGGGCATGGATAGACGGTGCAAAAAATGAACTAGTGCTAGAATTTAAAAATAGGTCTACCACAACTCCTGCGACATTTAATTTATCACCAACACCGGGGACCAATACAGGCCTCATTTGGGAGGTATCCTAATGAAAACAATCGTATATAGCAAAATAACAAATCTGCCATGTGGTGAAGTATTAGAAGGCGATACGCCACAAGATGAGATTCTAAGAAGCGCTATTCCTAGTTTTGGCGGAACAGAATCCGATTATGATTATATCGAAGTATCAGAAGAAGTTTACAAGAAATTCAGCAAATATGAATTTACAATCGTAAACGGCGAAATTGTTTTCGGGAATGAAAAAGTGAATGACGATCAACCGGCAGAACCTAGCCCATTAGAAAAATTGCAACAAGATAACATTTTGTTAAAAGCACAAAATCAAGCATTAATAGAACGAACGGACTTTCATGAGGAACTGATCGCAGAGCTAGCGATGTTTGTTTATCCATGATAGTCCGTTTTTTCATAAATTTTATTATAAAAATATTAGGAGATGATGAAATGATGGCATTACTATTCGCACAAAGAGTGATTTTAGGGAAAACAGCATTTGAGGATGTTCCAAATAGTTTAAAGCCTGGAGTATACGAGCACTTGAAAGACAGTGGTGTTGAGTTTTTAGCTGGTGATTATCAACCACCTACTGCACCATAGGACGATAATGCGCAACAAGCACCACTTTTAAGTAGGTGTATTTTTTATGACTTGAGGGCTCAATGAGTCCTCTTTTTATTTGGAGGGAAAGGATATGGATAAATTTTTCCAAGTAATTACGGCAATTGTTGCAGGGGGGATTCAATTCTTGTACGGAGATTGGACTATCCTATTAACCATTTTATTAGCTTTAACGATTATTGATTTTGTTAGTGGAATTGCTGCATCATTTGCTGAAGGTAATTTGAAAAGTAAAATTGGAATGATTGGAATCGCACGAAAAGTATTTATCTTTCTTATGGTAGCTGTTGCTCATCTTATAGATCTCCTTCTTATTGAAAGCGGATTAGAAACAAAAGCATTGGTAATGACAATGGTTATTGTGTTTTATGCTGTAAATGAAATTTTAAGTATTACAGAAAATGCAGGGAGAATCGGCTTGCCAGTTCCAGAACAGATTAAAAATGCCATTGTTGTTTTAAAGGGAAAGGATGAACGTAAATGACCAAATGGAAACAAGATGCAGGTCATGGCGGTAAAGATCCTGGAGCAGTAGCAAAGGGAAATATCGAGAAAGTCTATACTCTTGAAGCGGCATTATACGTAAATAAGCGTTTAATAGATCACGGAATTGAAAGTGAGTGCTCCAGATACAAAGATGAAACTTTAGATGAAGATCAAAGAGTGGCCAAGGTTAAAAAGTTTAACAAGTGTATGTCTCACCATCTAAATGCTGGTGGTGGTAGTGGAATAGAAGTCATTCATTCGATATACTCCGATGGTAAATTTGAGCACTTGCTAATTGAGGAATTTAGAGCAGCTGGCTATCCAGTGAGACCTAGACCTGTATTCTTTAGGTCTCTTCCAAACAATCCAAAACAAGATTTTTATTACATGCATAGGCGCACCGGTGACTGTCGAACAACAATAATTGAATATGATTTTGTGGACGGCCCTCAAGCAGAAAAGATTAAAGACCAGGCTTATCGGGAGGGTATGTATGAGTGTGTGGTCCGTGCTATTTGTAGGGACGAAGGAGTAATGTATAAGCCATTAAATCAAAAGGCGGATATAGTAATAGGGGAACAAAAACTAACTCCAGAACAAGAAAAAGTTAGACAAGAAGCTATTAGATTAGGAATTACTGATGGTAAGGATCCATTTGGTGATATAAACCGAATGTATCTGTGGTCATCACAGATTCCTCTTGCTAGAAGAGTAGAGGAGCTTGAAAAGAAATTGAAGTAATGGTAGAAGCCCTTCTCACTTGAGAGGGGCTTTTTTTAGTGGTGTGATGGAATACCAGTATTTTTAGGTCTCAAACCTTTACCGTATTCTTTTAATAAATTACTTACAGTCATGGGATCCATTTTTAATTCATTCGATATTTCTTGCACCGTTTTGTTTTGGCCATAATACAGAGTAAGTACTTTTGGTAGCTTCCAGAGTGATTTTTCTCTAAATCGGTATGGTACTCTTGGAGGCATATTCATATTAATCACCTCAAAATGGTAAGTCATCCACAGGATCAATAGGCTTGATTTGTTTTACAAGCTCGGTAATATCATTAACCTCATTCCAGATTACCTTTTCAATATCAGTGTCTCTAAATCCAGTTTCTCGCTTCTGCTGCTCAATCCATTCATAAGCCACAACCCCGACAGTAAAGTCGGGATCCTCTTTGAATTCCTGATCATTAACAAAAAACTCGCCGCGGCGCATGTTTCCGGTTCCTTCAACCCTTGTATGTGTTTCAATAATTACTTTCATAATATCTTCACTTAATCTTAGAAAAGCTTCTTCATTAACGAGGAATAAATTTTATCATCAACTTCTATCAAACTTCTTTCCCCGTTTTTAAACTGAATCGCTAATGTATGTGTTCCTTTAGATTTTGCAGATAATCCAGCTAACCATCCCACAGGTCCAAGAATAACCCCACCAACAAACGCTCTTCCTACCGCGCTGGCAGCACTCTTCCTACTTTTCTCGTCAATTATTTCATATTCTTCAACCGTATCTTGATTAATTTCAATACCTTTTGACGTAAAACCCCCAGGAATTTGAACTATTCCAAAAGTGGTCATAATCTTTTTTCCTTGATGATCTCCTGCAATTACTTTGTTTTTGGCCATTAATCTTCTTCCTCTCTTTTAACTAAATCATCAATTGTGATACCAAATATACGGGCTAGACGTTCAGCGTGTTCCAGATCGGGTTGTGTTATATTTCGTACCCAGTTTGAAAAAGTTTGAGGGGACACCCCGCATTGCTTTGCTAAAGCTTTATGTTTCATCCCTTTGACATCAGCCCAATAAGCTATCTTATTTTCAAACATATGTATTCACCTACTCCTAGATACCTATTCGACTTTAAAGGACAAATTCCTGTTATAAAAAAATGGATTAAAAAATCAAATATTTTTGATGGACAAGATATTTTTCTAGTCATTCGCCCATATGATTATTAACAGATCATCCGTAAATCATTTCTTGATGATTTGAAAAACTATTTTGGATCATTAACTAATCGTCACTCTAGGTACACTTGTACAAGAAGAAATCCAATAATGGAACCAAAAACAAAATTTGTTAAGAACGAAATGATGAACGAAGTGAAGAATGGAGTGGAGGTGAAATAATTGGCATCCATTAAAGAATGTTGCTCATGCGGTGAGGAATTACCAACAACGCATTTGTGTTATGTCAATTCTGCAGATGGTTATTATTGCGATTGCTGCATTGATGAAGTAAGAGAGGACTAAAAAATAAAAATGGGGGGGATACGATATGTTTTCAACGGGATTATTACTCTCAGCTGGAGCAACGGTCATAATTGCGATAGTAGATAAAACGTTAGAGGATTCAGGTTATCTTTGGTTAGGAACTGTTTTAAGAATTGCGGTACCAATAGCAGGGATGGCTCTTGGGGTTTACTTTCTACAAACTAATCCTATTTTGGGGTGGTTAAGGTGAAGCTTTTTAAGAACCTTAAAGCCCGCCAGAAGCTAATTACAGCATTTAAGGAAAGTGGACTATATAAAACCATTGGAACAGATGAAAGAAAGATATTCCCTAAAATTCATCAAATTCCAAATGACGAATACGATTATTACGTTTTTACACTTCCAAATGGCGTAGATCCAAAGTTATTAAAAAAGAAATTCTATGTCTTCCAGCAGATATTCGGTGATGGTGTATACCTAGATGGGGAGTTTAAAAAATTCACTCTAACAATTAAGGAAAGCAAGAAAATACCTGAAATTAATTATGACTACCCTAAACTTCTCGAAATCATCAAAAAAGAAAATATTGCGCTGCCCATTGTCTGTGGAGGAGATGAAAACGAAAAGCTTAGGATTTATGATGCAACCAATAGCCCTAACCTTTTGATATACGGCGAACCGGGCAGCGGTAAAAGTTCCATCTTACACGTTATCTTGTCTACTTTGATTCAATACTATTCGCCTGATCAGATTCAATTGTATTTAGCTGATTTTAAAATGAGTGAGTTAAACCTTTATGAAGGAGTTGAGCATTTAAAAAGCATTAGCTATCTTACGAAGGATTTTGCACCGGCTTTAACCCATTTAAAAAAGGAATTAACTAAACGTGGTCAATTACTCAAGGACTACAAAGTAAGACATATTAACAAGCTACCAGATAGGCAGAAACCACCTTACATTGTTCTTTGTGTGGATGAGTTTGTAATGATTAAAGATGACGATATAATGACCGATTTGCTCCAAATTGCAAGTCTTGGAAGAGCATATGGTATTTATCTAATCTTGTCTATGCAGCGTCCTTCACACCGTATTCTTTCCACAGATGTTAGAGGTCTATTATCAGTAAGAATGGGTTTTAGAACCGTTGATAAGCGGAATGCCTTGATTGGGGAAACCCCGGGAAGTGAAAAAATTAGTAAAGATCAGCCCGGAACATTTCTTTTAAACCTTGATGAATTGGCAGAATTAAGAGCTCCATATTTAAATGAGGATAAAACCGAGCTGATATTAAAGCCGTATAAAAAAGCAGATTGGAAGAATCACAATTATAAAATTGAACCAATTGAACCGCCTGCAGAACAAAAACAACCGGCATTAACCGAAAAGGATGTGTTCGCTGATGCCATTGACCAAACGTGATAAAGCAATAATAAAGGATTTGAATAAATTTAGGGTAATGGATCGTGACTCTATCGCTGAGCTATACTTTTCTAATTTGCAAAATCCCACCTATGGTGCTAATAGTGTGTTGCTTAGATTGCTACGTGATGGCGAAATACAGCGGTCAACAGCTTTTTCTCCTTATGTGTATTTCGGGCCTGACGTTAATATAAAGCAAAATTCACAAAAGATAGGACACTTCCTAGCTATCTTAAATGTTTATAAGGAATTAAAGAAGCTTGGTAACCTCGAAACATTCCTGGTTGAACCTAAGTACGCAAAAAAAGGCAGCGCCGAACCGGACGTATTCTGCAAATATCGAAAAACTAATTTCTTCATTGAAGTTCAAAGGACGGTTTACTCGGATAAGTTAATGAGTGACAAGTTAGATAGATACATCGATTTATATAATAGCGGAATCATGGCAGCACCTTTTCCACATGTATTGATTCTTAGTGATCAGCGCTACGGGATCGATGGAGATTACCCATTTCAAGTGTTCCAAGCGGAATCATTTGGTAAGTTTTTATCTTCCTTGAAAGTTGCTCCTTCCACAAGGGGGTAATCTCAATAAGTTAAAATAAAAATTAATTCATAAGGGAGTGGATTAATAATGGTAAAAATCATGATTGAAAAAGTAGAATATAAGCTTTGTGAGAAGTGTGGAGTACACAAAAATCCAGATTCATTCAAAGTAAAGAACAGATCAAGAAAGACCTGTAGCAATTGTAGATCTAAGAAATAGACGGATACTCACTTTTTTTGCAAAAAAAGAAAAAAGGGACTTTGCTCAATGGTGTGAGAAAATCCCTAACGAGATTCGAATATTTTACGAATTCTAGAAGTATTATTTTACCAGTTGATAAGTAAAAAGTATTACAAGTATAATATTGGTAATTGAAAAAAATTTTGTAATAAAACTTGCCTATATGGCAAGGATTACTCCACGGGAGAGTGAGGAGTGGTGCCTCACCTAGCGCCGTGTATCTTCTTCATTTTGATCGATCCATTCGTAGAAGTCTTCTGCGTGACAATTGAGAATTCTAGCAGCCATAACAGTATTCTCGTAACGCATGTCTCGTTGATTTTTGATCCAGCGCGAAACAGTTGATTCATTAACACCCATTCTTCGCGCGAACTCTGCTTGGCTCATATCGCCAAGTAGTGAAGACAAACGGCATCTCCCTCTGTGGAGTGCCATAGTTTTCCTCCTTGCACAGTTGCTTAAATTATATCTTCCATTATGCAAGGATTCAAATATAAAAAGGGAGAGAATTAAATGTATGCATCGCAACCACCGAAATTATTGAATGCTCGACACATTAAGAACATTTTACAAATTTCATATTTTGAAGCTTCTAATATTTTGGATCTAAAAGTACTGCCAGTTATCATTATTGGCAAAAGCAAGAGAGTATTGTCTTGTGATTTTGATAGGTGGTTGCAATCGCAAAAGAGTAACTAAAAGGTAACATAAGGGTAACGCAAGGTAATAAAAAGATGTAAATCATCGTTAAAGATGTTACAGATAGATATGTCTAAAACCGCATAACAAAGCCGTTTTGTTAACTATCGTTAAAGATGTTACAGTATTTAGTGTTATGGGCGGAATGATGTAATAACGCCTCACCAGAAAAAAGAAGCTTCTCATAAGTCATTAGACTTTTGAGAAGCTTTTTATTGGAAAATTTCCCTTTGGACATGTATGTCTCCATGGCTGTTGAATATGACTGTAAGATAAGATTACTCAGAAAGTCCCGAGCACCCGTCTTAATGGAAAATTAAAGCTTAGTTATTATGCTAATAAAGTATTTTGGGAAAATCGGGACACGTTCTATTGCCCCACTATATTAATAAGGCTGCGGAGAATAGACTCTCACGCGGCTTTTTGTTTTTTTATTATATTTCCTGATCGATTGCAACAAGGATTGTGGTTATCAATATTTTTTATTCTTAGCTAATAATTCGCACTACTCACTCAATTTCCGAACATTAATGATTTATTTTAAAAAAGTATTCGTGTTTTTATTGACGGTTGGATTTTCTGATGTTACTATGGGTTAGTATAAAATAAATGTTATTCTCGTATAATATTGGGGATGTGGCCCGAAAGTTTCTACCAAGCTACCGTGAATAGCTTGACTACGAGGTTGTGTATATAAGTATGGAAATAAACTCCATTATCTACCTTCCTAAAGTCAAGCACCGGTGTAAATCGGTGCTTTTTTATTTTTACACAAGCAGCAATTCAACATGATTAACTTAGGAGGATTATTTCAATGACAAAAAGCACAAAGAAAATTGTAATGATATTATTTATAGCTTTAATGACTGCAGTAATGGCAGCATGCGGAAATGACTCAGCTAATGACAATGAAGCTAAGTCTGGAAAAGGAGAAGAAGGATTAAAAATTGCCATAGTAACAAGCCCTTCAGGTGTTGATGATGCCAGCTTTAATGAAGATAATTATAAAGGTATTTTGAGCTTTATTGAAAAGCATCCAACAGCAACAGTAAAGGCTGTTAGAGAAGAAAGTGGCGATCCTGCAGCGTCTATACAAGCTGTTGCTGATATTGTGGCAGATTATGATGTTATTATCACACCTGGGTTTCAATTTGCTGGAGTTTCTAGTATTGCTGTAGAAAATCCTGATAAAATTTTTATTTTAAATGACTCAGAGCCTGCACCTGTAGGGGATCAAAAGGAATTCGATAATGTATATGCGATGAATTTCGCTGAACAAGAAAGTGGCTTTTTTGCAGGAATGGCTGCAGCACTTGAAACAAAATCGAATAAAGTAGCGGTTGTAAATGGGATAGCTTATCCTTCAAATGTAAATTATCAATTTGGCTTTGAATCTGGTGTAAATTATGTAAATGCAGTATATGGAAAAAATGTTGAAATGGTTGAATTATCAGGTTATGCTGGGACGGATGTAACTGGTGCCGATGTGGGTGGTAACTACGCAGGATCTTTTGCAGATGAAGCAACTGGTAAAGTTATTGGAAATGCGTTAATGAAACAAGGTGTAGATATCATTTTTGTTGCTGCAGGTGGTACTGGTAATGGGGTATTCACAGCAGTTAAGGAAGCTAAAGGCGATATTAAAGTCATTGGTGTGGATGTTGACCAATTTGATGAAGGTGTAAATGGTTCTGAAAATATCGTATTAACATCTGCGGTAAAGTTCATGGCTATGAATATTGAAAAGGTATTAAATTCTGTTGCTGACGGAAGCTTTAAAGGTGGAAATGTCGTTCTTTATGCAGATACAGATTCAACTGGTTTTATAAAAGAAGAAGGCCGTCATCAATTATCAGAGGATGCACTTAGTAAAATGAATGAAGCTTACAAGTTAGTTCAAGAAGGTAAAATTGTACCTGCATCTAATTTTAATGGCCATACTCCAGAAAAGTTTCCAGGGTTATAACATTAAATAGAAAAAAGTAATGAAATGAACCATTAGAAGTTTATCATTTCCTAATTTAAGTAAAACTAGGGAATGATGAACTTCTTTTAAATTATTTTTCCTGAAAAAGGAGACGAAAGATGTCTGATTATATTGTAGAAATGAAACATATAACCAAACGATTTCCTGGAATAGTAGCGAATGATGATGTATCCATTGGTATTAAAAAAGGAGAAATTTTTGCCTTGCTTGGAGAAAATGGTGCAGGTAAATCAACTCTGATGAGTATTTTGAGTGGAATGTATGAACCGGATGAAGGAGAAATTTATATTCGGGGAGATAAAGTACAAATTAGTTCACCGAACCATGCGGCAAAGCTGAACATTGGAATGGTCCATCAGCATTTTAAGTTAGTCCCTGATTATACGATTACAGAGAATATCATATTAGGTGTAGAGCCTATGAAAAAATTCGCAGGTCTCTTTCCATACGTAGATATTCGAAATGCCAATCGTAAAATTGAAGAACTGTCTAAAAAATTTGGTTTAGAAGTGGACCCTACGAAAAGGATAGCTGATCTTACTGTTTCGATGCAGCAACGGGTAGAAATTTTGAAGGTGCTTTATCGTGAAGCAGAAATCCTTATTTTTGATGAACCAACTGCAGTCTTAACGCCACAAGAAATTGATTACTTGCTCGGTATTATCGAAGGCTTAAGGAACGGTGGAAAAACAATCATATTAATTACACATAAGCTAGAAGAAATTAAGAAAGTGGCCAATCGATGTGCTGTATTGAACAAAGGTAAATTAATTGATGTGTTGGATGTAAAGACAACATCGGTTAATCTTATGGCTCAATTAATGGTAGGTAGAGAGGTTAGTTTTGAATCTGAAAAAGTACCAGCTCAGTTTAAAGAGGAAGTATTGAAGGTAGAACATCTAACTGTTAAAAATGAAGATGGATTTGAAGTAGTGAAAGATGTATCCTTTACCATCCGCAGCGGCGAAATATTTGCAATTGCTGGAGTCGCAGATAATGGTCAAGTTGAAATAGCGGATGCCATTGCTGGATTAACAAAGGTTAGCGGTGGGAAAATACTCCTCGAGGGTAAGGACATTACGAGTGAAAGTATAAGAAACAGAACAGAAACGGGAATATCTTATATACCTGAAGATAGACAAAGCTTTGGACTATTTTTGGATTTTGATTTATCAACTAATTTAGCATTAAAGCAGTACTATAGGGAGCCCTTTTCTAGTAAGGGAATCTTAAATAAAGAGGAATTTGAGCAATTTGGCAGTCATTTGATTGATAAATATGATATTAGAAGTGGACAAGGTATTAAGACGCAAGTTCGTTCGATGAGTGGCGGTAATCAGCAAAAAGCCATTATTGCTCGCGAAATCGAGTTACAATCGCCGCTTATGATTTTCGTTCAGCCAACACGGGGAGTAGATATTGGGGCGATTGAAAATATTCATAAAATGATGATTCAAGAACGAGATAAAGGAAAAGCGATCTTACTTATTTCATTAGAATTAGATGAAATTATGAATGTAGCGGATACCATTGGAGTTATATATAATGGCCAACTTCAAAAAATTGCTAGCAGTGAATCCTTAACAACGAATGAAGTCGGCGAATATATGATGGGGGCAAAGCATGAGTAAAGATAAAAGGAAAAAAAACTTAAGTGATAGTCTTATTCGACCAATAAGAAATGAGAAATGGCAGCCTATCACCATTCCATTAATATCCATAATCATAAGTTTTATAGCTGCGGCTGTTGTTATCCTATTAATTGGCAAAAATCCCTTACAGGCATTTTATAACTTATTCCAAGGGGCAGGAATCTTGCCTAAGCCTTCTTATGCTGGCTATAAGAGCATGTTAACTGACTTTTTGATTTTGCTAAATGCCATGACCCCACTTGTGTTTGCAAGCTTGGCAGTTGCTGTTGCTTTTAAAGCGGGTCTATTTAATATTGGGGTTTCCGGTCAAATGCTCGTCTCTGGTTTTATAGCGACGATTATAGTTGGTTATAGTGGTTTAGATGCCATAATCGCAAAGCCGCTTGTTTTGATAATCGGATTTGTCGCTGGAGGATTAATAGGAGGATTAGTAGGGTGGTTAAAATATAAATTTAACATTAATGAAGTCGTATCTACGATTATGTTAAATTATACTGCCCAATATGTCATCAGCTTTTTTATTCAGATGTACTATATAGATCCTGTTTCAAGACAATCTAAATATATTTCAGAAGCAGCAAGATTAACTTTAGTAAATGTAGAAATAGCCAACTTGAAAATGGATATTCCATTGGGCTTTATATTAGCCATCATTACCGCTATTTTAGTAAAGTTTGTCATGGACAAAACAGTAGTTGGTTTTGAACTTAAAGCGGTAGGTTCCAACCGTAATGCAGCAAAATACTCAGGAATTAATGTTGGAAGAAATACAGTCTTAGCCATGGTTATATCAGGAGGCTTGGCTGGTCTTGCAGGTGTCACTTATTATTTAGGTTATTTTTCTTCCATACAGCCAAAAGTATTATCAAGTATCGGTTTTGATTCAATTGCTGTATCACTATTAGGAAACTCCCATCCAATTGGTGTTATTTTTTCATCATTTTTAGTATCAATTATCGATCAAGGAAGCACGTATATGAGTTCACAGTCTGGAATTAGACAAGAAATTTCTTCTGTTATCATTGGGTTAATCCTATTGATTAGTGCATGTGGTGAATACATGAAATATAAAGTCAGACGCCTGAAGGAAAAAGAAGTGGATCGAAAGGAGCGTGAATCCTAATGGATACAATAATTATTGATGGATTATCCTTTGCTCTGCCTCTTTTTATTTTGGCAATAGGCGGAATATATAGTGAAAAGAGCGGTATTATCAATTTAGCACTTGAGGGCTTTCAAGGTTTTGGAGCATTCATCGGAGCGCTGTCAGCTATTTTAATCGCAAATGCTACCGGTACAGATATTCAAGGTCTATTTTATGTGGCGTTACTATTTGCGATGATTGGCGGGATGACTTTTTCCATTATTCATGCTGTGCTATGTATTAAGTTTAAAGCCAATCAAGTGATCAGTGGTGTCGTGATAAATATTTTAGCGTTAGCATTAACGACTTTCTTAACGACACAAATAAATGCACTTGTATTTGGAGCGGCTTCGGACAAGTTTCGATTAGGTGTATCGGAGCGGTTTACGATTGAAGGTTTAGGCAATATCCCAGTGATTGGTGCGGTCTTTACGAATATGTATCCGTTCGAAGTGATTATCGTAGTGATTGCTATTTTTGCTTGGTATCTTTTATATAAAACTAAATTTGGCATGCGCCTAAGAGCGAGCGGGGAAAATCCTCAATCAGTTGATGCAGCAGGTGTAAATGTATCGAAAATTAGGTTTTCTGCGGTTCTAATATCGGGTCTATTATCAGGTCTAGGCGGCATTTGTTTTGCCTATTCCATTTCAGCTAACTTTTCTTCAAATATTTATATGGGATATGGATTCTTAGCCATTGCTGCATTAATTTTTGGTAATTGGAGGATTCTCCCTACTTTAGCTGCTTGTCTATTATTTGGTTTTGCAAAATCTGGTGGAGCATATATTGCTCAGTCAATGGCATTACCAAGTAGTTTCACCGATTTATTCATGATTTTACCGTATGTATTAACGTTATTGTTATTAATCTTTTTCTCTAAATCAAATCGCGCTCCGAGAGCATTAGGTGAAATTTATGATAAAGGAAAGAGATAGATAAATTTTATAAGCATCTCAGAGAAGGTCTTTCATAAGTTTACTGAACTGGTGGGAGGCCTTTTTTTATATAGTTGCAGTCAAATGAGCATAAATGTTCATTGTTTTGTTGTATTAATGTCCTTATGCTCTGCTTGTTGATTCTCCTTGGTATGAACAGATCTGTTATAAAACAAGGATCGTTTTCTCTTCATGGGGTGACCGATTGGAAGATCGTACCTCAATCTTAGTCTTTTCTATTGGTTGAAATTTGCTTATTAAGTTTTATTAACTGATGGATGTTGTTAAAAAATGGAAACCTATCTATAAAAGTTGGATAGGTTTCCATAAAGAATGATATTTATAGAAAGTTAATTATTATCTTTTATATCTTTTCCATTATTACCTAGAGCGGGCAGGCCAGAAATATAACCTACATTACCTGGATTTTGAGAACCAGCCATTAAATAAGTAAAACCATCTAAGTTATCAATTGCTTGGATTCCTGTTACTTCTCCGCCATCTGGAGCGGAAAGAATACGTGACAGTTTCTTAGTATCAATATTATATGCCCAGCCAAAGTTGTTGACATGATTGCCGCTATCTTCAGCAATAAATAAAGTTCTCATTTTTTCAGAGTATACAATGTTATCTGGGTTAGCAATTTTATCAACGTTTGCTTTGTTGCCATCCGCATCTTTTACAAGAAGGTCTTCTCCCATTATCAGACCAGCCATTTCATTTGCTACATATTTACTGTTAATTTTATTCCCATCTCGGTCTTTTTGATTTTCAGCTAAATTCATTTCATAGATTCCACCAGCGTTGATTTTAGGAACTTGGATATCATCAGTAGGATCATTAGGGTTAGCTAACATTCCACCACTAATTGTAGACATGGTCATATATATTTTATTATCTGCCTTATTCATTTCGACTGTTTCCATTTTGTTGAATTCAGCGGTTGCTCCTTGGATGGCCCCATAACGGCGAGATTCTAGGAAGGCTGCTGCTTTTTCCATTCCAGGTTTAACCTTTAACCATTCATCTCTGCCACCTGCTTTTGTTCTTGTGAATCCATTTGCTTTTGCGTATTCCGCATCTGTAGTCGTCTCAAACATATCGCTGAATTTAGTGCTTTGTGCTAATTCTTTAATTTCTTGATCAGTAGCCTGTCCTAATTTAATCCATTCTAACTTCGCAGACCCGCCATTTTCTTCACCTGTTTGAATCCATTTAGCCGCATATAAAGTGCCTGCCGATAAATCTTTTGCTTTATCAGCAATATACATAAATGCCATCGTGTAGCTGCCATCATCCCCAAAATAAACAGTACGATTATCTGGTGCTACCTTTACATTTTCAATGGAAAGCCGCCCCATGCTATAGTGTTTTACCGCAGTTGCTTTTCCTTTATTATCAATTGAGATTTCCGGAACATAGCCATAAAGATAAGGATTACCGATGGCTGTTGGATCTTGATAGTAATTACGTGCAAACTGAGTAACGGAAGATTTTTCAGGATTTGCCTCATGTGCTCTTGCGTCAGGCTCATATTCTTCACTTCCTAAATGTGTATTCCAAGGAGATAAAGAACCTGCACAAGGAGTCCAAATTCCGCCATCAGAAGAAAAATCAATTGGAATCATATCAGTTACTGTTAATTCTCCAGTTTCCTTATTTTGTTCGATTGTATTTAACATCATTGTTTCCGGCATGTTTCCCACTTGATTCGAAGGGATACTTTCATAATGATTCACCATATATATTTTTCCATTTACCTTTAAAAGTGTGTTGCTATCTGGAGATGAAGAAATATAAGGTGTTCCATCAGCCTTTGTTATCATATTTCCATTTACATCATATGTTGCACCTGCGATTTTTCCGTTAATTTCATCGCCAGGTGTAAACAAGGATTTGTACTCTAGCGGCATAGTTTGTTGAGTGCCATTTTTGTATGTAACCTTAACAGAAGCTTCACTGTACATTTTGGAACGTTCTTCATTTGTGTCAGGTGCAGCCATTCCAATAAACTCTACTTTTTCCACTGGAATGTTTTTATTAGATTCTGCCAATACATTCGTAGCTGTAGGAAATAAAACTGCTAAACTTAATAATGGAGCGACATATTTTGCTTTTTTCATTTTCATTCCTCCGATTTTTGTTTCATCTCTTAATTTCTCTTAAAGTATAAGTAGGGTGTGTAAATTGAAGGTTATGAAAATGTAAATGTTCTAGAATACTAATAAAAATGAGTAATTGGTTCTAAAATATTTCATGAATAATTGGTATGTTTTCAGTGGTTTTATAAGAAACAAAGTGAAATTAGGACTAATGCAATAGGGGATGGCAAGACTTTTGAAAAAACACAATAAATTTTATGTTAATTTATTGTAAAGTGAAACGGATATGAGTTCTTAAAAGAGAGCAAACCGCGTATCTTTATTCTATCCGACATCGGAGTGCTTATATCGTTACCCGATACGGACAAGTTCCTAAACGATAAACCTAAAGATCTTGTGAATTTTGACAGAAATGGATCGCATGATCATTAAAGAAAATCGTAAAATATATTCTATTAAAAAGGCTGCGGAGAATATTTTCTCACGCAGCTTTTGATATTGCTTTTATTATTTTTCCCCACCGATTTCTACAAGAATTTTGGCTTGTGAAAGGTCACTAGACAAAGTATGGAATCCTTCTTCAACGATATTATCCAGCTTAATTTTCTTCGTCATGATTGGCTCAACATTGTTATGATCATCACTTAAAATTTCAATTGATTTTTTAAATGTTTCATGTTCATAGCCAAGTGAAGAAGATAATTTTACCCCGGATGTCATTAATGTGATGGGGTTAAATTCAAAATCACGCGCATGGATGGCTACAACAACAACATTTCCTTTAGGTTTTGTAGATCTGATTGCTGAATCAAATGTCGGTTTCACACCTGCAACCTCAAGTGATGCATCTACACCATTTGGATATCTTTCTTTAATAAAGGCAACAGCATCATTTTCTTTCGTATTTAATACTTCAGTCGCTCCAACCTCTTTTGCCTTTGCTAAACGCTCATCAGACAAATCAAATGCTAAAATATCCTTAGCACCGGCTGCTTTGGCCGCAACGATTGTGAATAAACCGATTGGGCCAGCACCAAATACGGCTATTGAGTCTCCTTCCTTAACTTCTGCTTCCTTCACCGCTTGAGCAGCTACAGAAAGTGGTTCTACTAATGCAGCTTTGTCCAGGGATATGCTATCTGGAACTGGAACTACATTATCTTCATTTGCTACAAAATATTCAGCAAAGGAACCATCTGTATGAAGTCCCGCAGAATAAAACTGATAGTATCTATCTATTTTCGGTGAATGGTTGCCTGAAGTAACGACAGGATTCACAACAACACGATCACCTTTTTTGAATTTTTCTACGTTTTTACCAACTTCTTCAACAACGCCTGAAAATTCATGTCCTAATACAAGTGGTGCCTTTTCTCCTGTTAGAGGATTTGGCTTGTCAACCTGAACAAGTATAGGTCCAATTTCATATTCATGTAAATCTGTTCCACAAATACCAGACCAGCTGACTTTGATTTTTACATCATTGTCTCTAACTGGCTTGACATCTCTTTCCTCTACACGAACATCTTTATTTCCATACCAAACGGCTGCTTTCATTTTTTCTGCCAATTTAAATCCCTCCTAGTATCAGTAAGCCCTTTCACAAAATCATAAAAAAGGCTTGTCTCTCATATTTACTGTATCATTTAGAGGAGAAAAGCCGATAAACACAAATCATTTCAATGATGTTTAAACAACAGTTATAATAGAATTGTTGATTATTTGTAAGGAGGATGTTCATGAAGCGGGATAGAAGAGTGCAGCGGACAAGGACAGCCTTGCAAAATGCTTACCTCCAACTGATGAAAAATTATGAAGAACATGAAATTACCGTATCCATGATTACAGATGAGGCTGACATTAATCGGGCGACATTTTATACACATTTTTCAAATAAGGAGGATTTTCTAGAGGAAATGCTTTTCGAGCTCTTAGCTGGCTTTGAAAATGCGATATTGCGTGCTTTTAGTCATCAAAACAAAATTAACGTTGACAAGCTCACTCCAACTACAGAAGTGATTTTTCAATATTTTGAAGACCATAAGCAAGCATTCTACGCTTTATCTATGAGTCACAGGGACTTTGAGAAGCGGCTAGAAAAATTATTCCATCAAATATTTACAGAAAAAATCTATATAGAGACGAAATCACCGCAAGACAATCTAAATTATGATATTTTTATCCATTATCAAACAAAGGCAACACTTAGCCTATTCCACTATTGGATAAAATCAAATTTCAGCTACAGCAAGGAATACATGATGGACCAGCTAACACTGCTATCTAATACACAAATAACAAGCTTAGAATTAAGAAGATGAGTTCGGATTTTTCAAAAAGGGTGTAGATCAGCTCTTTTTGCTTCGTATCGCTGGGCGATATAACTTGCAAATAAATCTAAAAACCTTCATATTTAATAGGAAAGGAGGTCCGATATGCGACGTGATATACAACCGAATGAACGAGCTTTCTCAACTAAGGAAGTGGCAGAAGAAGTTGGGATAGCAACACCCACTGTTCGAAAGTATGGCCAAATCTTAGAGCGGAATGGATATGAGTTTTTGAAAGATGGCGATCGACGTATATTTGTTCAATCTGACATTGGAGTGCTTATAGCGCTACGCGATACGGACAAGCCGCTAGACGATACAGCTAAAAACCTTGTGAATCAACAAAAAGAAAGATTAGAAGGATCGCATGAAACAGAGATTGCGATAACCGATACATATGAAAATTTACCTCATGACCCCAATCAATTAAAAGAGGTCTTAACGTTTTTAGTCAATGAACTCGCAGCTACACGTGAAATGAATATTCAACTGACGAACGATATGTCAGATCTTAAAACAAAGGTTTCCCGACTTCAGCAAGATCATCATGTTATTAGTTCTAGCATTGGAAATTCAGCTCAAAAAACTAATTCTAAAATTGAAAAATTAACCGAACAACAAAATATCCATTACGTAACATTGCTGCAACAAGAAAAACAAAAAAGTGAACTCTTGCAAAAAGAAATACAAAATATGCGGGATGAACAGAAAAAAGAATGGAGTTCACAAAATGACTTTAATAAACGTTTAGAAGAAGCGATACAAAAGCCTAAAGAAAAATGGGGAGGGCTTTTCTCCATATTCCGAAAATAAGGTGACTGTTTAAGATTTTTAAGCGTAATTGTGTAATGAAGTGGGAATGAAACACCCATAGTTCAAAAGTAGTTGCCACATTTTAGAGTGAAATGGTTATGAGTTCTAAAAAGAGAGCAATCCGCGTTTCTTTGTTCAATCCGACATCGGAGTACTTATAGCGTTACCCGATATGGACAAGTCCCTAGACGATACAGCTAAAGTCCTTATGAATCAACAAAAAGAATGATTAGAATGAACCAATGAACTCCCAGCCACTTGTGAAGTTTCTCGACTCCAACAGTTCATCATGTCCTTATAGTGTTCCTCAAGAAATGAGCTGGTCAGCTCTTTTTTTGATTCGTATCGCTGGGCGATATACTCTTTCAATAAATTCCCCAGAACCTTCATCTTGAAGAAAAGGAAGTCTGATATGTGACATAATATACATCGAATGAACGAGCATTCTCTTCCAAGGAAGTGTGATTGCAACACCCACTATTCAAAAGTATGGCCACATTTTAGAGTGGAATGGATATAAATTCTTAAAAGAGAGCAAACCGCGTATCCTTGTTCAATCAGAAAACGGATCGCTTATATCGTTACCCGATACGAACAAACGGGGCAGGTTAATCAAATAACGATTCCAGTTGCCTAAATAACATCTGAATTTAAAATATAGTAGATTGTAAAACATAAGTGTTAGAGGGAATTGTCTTGGATAATAAAAAATAATGCTTTAAAGTCTTTTTTTTTAATTTTTGTACACTCCTAGGTTGGTTATAGCTTGTAAGCCTTCGTTAACTCATTCTTACATTTTAAAACATTTACCGTTTGTTTCTCTCTGAGTTTTTTAGTAATTTAATGATTCATGTACTTGCTTCATACACAAATATTGATTCCGTGCTAGCGAAATGCAAAAAGACGTTTGTGGTTCAGTGAAGACCACAAACATCTTTTAAAAGCTTATATTCCTATTTCCAACATTTTCGCTGTTACCTTCTCGACTCTGCCATCTATATCCAAACCATCAAATTTTGGCAGTTTCATTTCGCTTACGATATTTCCGTCACGCATAAACATAATACGTTCCGTCCTAGCTGCAACCTTTGCATCATGGGTCACAAGCATAACTGCAGTACCATCTGAGTTAATCTCGGATAAAATATCCATAATCTCCTGAGCAGACTTCGAGTTGAGCGCCCCTGTAGGCTCATCTCCAAAGATGATTTTCGGATTGTTCATAAGTGCTCGACATATTCCCGCACGCTGAAGCTGCCCTCCCGAAACCTGGGTAATATCACGCTTTTCAAGCTCTGAAATACCTACTCTTTCCATAAGGTTTCTTGCCTTTTTCAAAATTTTTACGGTGTTCTTTCTATTGCCCTTTATTGACGGAAGGATGATATTGTCAAGAATGTTTAGGTTTTTTAGCATAGTCGGCTGCTGAAAAATAAATCCCATTTCTGTTCGGCGTATATCTGAAAGCTGCTTCTCTCCGATTGCCGATAAATCTTTGTTGTCAAAAACAACTTTTCCGCTATTAATACCATCCATCCCACTTAGTGCAAACATTAGTGTAGATTTTCCAGAGCCAGAAGGTCCCATAACCGAAACGAACTCGCCCTCCTTTATTTCTACAGAGACTCCATCGAGAACATTTCGTTGCTCATCTCCCACTCCGAAGGATTTAACTATGTAATCACCAATAATAATCTTATTCATATCCTTACTCCTTTATATTTTCGGATATTTTTATTTGCCCTGCACGTGTTGTGCCAATCACTGTTGCAATAAGCACCACGCATATCATCATCAATGGACTTATCAGATACGCAGATAGCGGATTGACTGCAAAGTTAAACGTTGATGCTCCAAACGAGGAGATTACTGCACCCGCAAGCATTTCTCCGACTGTATTTGCCAGAAGTGTGCCAAGAACAATTCCGACAATCAAAACGAAAACCGAACGGGAAACATATTGCACCTTAATATCAGAGTTTGTAAAACCGAACGCCTTCATAACGGCAATGGAATATCTATCCTTGGCAACAAGCATTTTCATGAACAACAATGTAACCAGTACCGCTATGACCAGTGCAACCGCAATTGCTGCGTAGGAAGCCGTTTTGACGGAACTTATTGTCGAGCCGAGGGTCTGCAAAACAAATTCATCGATATCTGAAGTCTTTGCAAAATCAAATTCTTCCGAGTATCCTACAACCTTACTGTCAACGAGAGATTTATCTGAAAGTTCAACACAGACAATGGTCCACATGACATTCGCCGAATTGTCAGTGAATATTGCCTTTGCGGTTTTGCCACCATTGGTAACATCGGAATAAATTCCACTTACTGTGTAATCTCGCTCCTTTCCTTCCATTACCAGTGTAATGACATCACCGACCTTTTTGCTCATCTCATCAGCATTTATAGTCGATAGTGAGATTTCGTTTTCTGTAGTAGGCGCTCTGCCCTCAGAATACTCTATAGGAAATGCCGAATGGTCACCGAGTTCAACTTTTATGTTTTCCTCTGACCAATTACTCGTTTTTACTTTAAAAATCTTTGTTGTCAGAACAGCATATTTTGAAACGTCCCTGTCGTTTTCAATCGTCTTTACAATTTCACCGGTTTTATCAAGGTTATTGGTCTGAATGCGCAGATCGTAGTTCCCAATCCCCATATATTGAATGAAGCTTTTTGAGGAAATCGTGTTGTATAGGTTCTGCGGAACAATAATAATAAAGGCTGAAATCACCAGTACCACAAGCATTGTGGCGTAAAGTCTTTTTCTTGCGAGAACATCCTTAATTCCTAGAAAAATATTCGTGCTAAACAGTCTGTTTCTAATTAAGGTAAAACGCTTAACACCAGCTTTCTTTTCCTGTGAAGTACCAAAACGTATAGCCTCCGCAGCGGAAATTTTTCGAAAGCGTTTCAAAACTAAGTTTACATAAGTAACAATTGCAAGAAATACAAGTAATATGCCAATGATTCCTAAAACTAAGGCAAAAGAAGAATTTTCGCTTTCGCCCATATAAAGACGTATATTTTCAAGAAGCATACCTTGGATCATAAGCGAAAGAATAAACCCAAGAATACTACCTGCCGCTGCAATAGCTGCATATTTCGCAAGATAAATCTTCTTTATGTCGGAAAGACGAAGCCCTATTGCTTTCATAACACCAATTTCACGGTAGTCGTCTTCAATTTTCGCAAGGAGGGTAAAGCGTATGCTCATAAATGCAATTGCAACGACAAGTGCGCTTACAAGAAAAATAACTGCAATCATCATCCCGTCTGAAATGGCGTTCATCGTTTTGAAAAGCATAAAGGTAACCGTTGGTCCGTTTGCTTCAAGACCTGCGGAAGCGTAAGCTGTTTCAAATTCGCCGAGGCCTGAGTAATCCTTTAATCTAAACTCAATCAAATACTCAATACTTCCAAGGTCTTTTATTTCCGCGAAATCCTTGCTGCTTACAAGAAATCGCTTCGATGCGGAGAGTGATGAATTCATGGTCGAATCACGGAGAAATCCCGTAACAGTAAATTCCTTCCCACTTATTACGGCCTTGTCACCGACCTTTGTAGTATTGTCCTTCATATAGGCCACTGGAACATAAATCTCGCCGTCAGATACGTTGATGATGTTGCCATTAAGATCAAGAAGATAATCGAATTTTTCGTTCTGTATGCTGAAGCCGTTATCCTGAACACTATTCGTAAGCGAATTATCGCCTAAAATAATCTGCGAGCCGTCAATGCCTAGAAACTCAACTACCTGGTATTCTTTGACGTTGTTATTTTGCTCAGCAAAGGATGTAAGCCGATTCAAATCGCTTTCACCCGAATGCATCTGCATAAAATGTGGCGTTTCAGCCTTTTTCATAAGTGTATCCAGCGCTCCCGTCAGATTGATAACGAGAATCGCTGCGAGTGAAACAAGCATAGCTGCTGCAGCGACAAATATCATGGTAGTCAGTGTTATTGCTTTGCTCTTTAACATGTCGTTGCGAATTATTCTGTTATACATAAGTCACCTCTGTTTTATGCTTTTTTCCTATTATCAATAATGGAATTCTGAGGCCTATTCTTCGCCGCCAAACATCTGGATAACTTCCATTAAACTTCCATTTTTAGCTCCGAGAAGTCTTTCTGCATTGAAAATAAACGCATGAATCCGTGAAGCACGCTCCTCGGCAGTCATTTCAACCATATCATCATCAAAAACGGTATTCATATAGGTCACAACCATTTCCATACACTCGTATGGGTACGGTGTTTGGAACATCTCCTGTTCAATGCCATCTTGGATTATTTCCGTCATAATTGGCGTAATACCGTTAATAATGACCTTTTGTATTTTCTGATGCATAAGAGCATTCTGTGGCTTATGAATGTGCTCCATTATTTCCTTATTGCTTCCACCCCTTAGATTCATGGACAATACAACGAGAACGATACGCTCGATTATAGGGATTCGTTTGTCCTTGGAAATTTCCTTTGCTACGCCTAAAAGATGGTTATTATAGCGTTCAATCAACGCATCCATTAGATCCTCTTTCGACTTAAAATGATAGTAAAGCGTTCCACGCGCAATTCCAACCTTATCGAGAATATCCTTTGTCGTTGTCCCGTCAAATCCTTTTTGACCGAAAAGCTCATCTGCAGCATCCAGTATTTCGTTCCTGCGCTCCTCAGCCTTTTTGACAACTCTCATTTTCACACCCCTCGTTATCGACCGACTGCCTGTCGATACTAGAATAGCATTCTATTTAAAATAGTAGTGTAAAAAAATTGTAAAATTATATCAATTTTGGAGAAAGCAAGAGATGCAGATACCGTACATTCGTAATTATTCGCAGGATTTCATACAACTTGATAATTAGTAGTGAACTAAATGAAGGGGAGGACAGATACGATATATGCAAGTGAAGGCATAGTGAAATAAGGGAGTATTATAAAACCTCATGATTTACCATGTGATATACATTCTCCACGCCACCCCTGGAGGCTTTCCCTCCTATGTCTTGCCCTTTCATTCCTTCGTCATACCTATCCAAGAGGTGGAGGCCAGTTTTGCTATCGGGGGCTTTAACACAATACGGAATAAAAATAAAGAGCCTAAATTATGCAAGTTTTTTTACACTACTTGCGTAATTGGGCTCTTTTTACATTTATAAAAGCTACTGTCATTTTTATAGCTTTTTATTGCCTAATACATTACGACTATGTGAACGGATAGGAAAAAACATCCTAAAGGGTGGCATGATGTAATAACGCCTTACCAAAAAAAGAAGCTTCTCATAAGTCATAGACTTTTAAAAAGGTTTGTTTCGTATCGCTGGGCGATATAACTTGCAAATAAATCTAAAAAACTTCATATTTAATAGAAAAGGAGGTCCGATAAGCGATGATATACAACCTAATGAACGGGCATTCTGGATGAAGAAGTTGGGATTGCTACTCCCACTGTTCGAAAGTATTGCCAAATCTTAGAGCGAAATGGATATGAGTTTTTGAAAGATGGCGATTGACGTATCTTTGTTCAATCTGACATTGGAGTGCTTATAGCGCTACGCGATACGGACAAGTTCCTAGACGATACAGCTAAAGTCCTTATGAATCAACAAAAAATGATTAGAATGAACCAATAAACTCTCAGTCACTTGTGAAGTGATATCCAGCTGATTAACGATATGTGTAAGTTTAAAATAAAGGTTTCCCAGCTCCAACAGTTCATCATGTCCTTAATAGTGTTCCTCAAGAAAGGAACTGGTCAGTTCTTTTTTTGATTCGTATCGCTGGGCGATATACTCTTTCGAAAAAATCCTCAGAACCTTCATCTTGTAGAAAAGGGAATTTCATATGTGACATAATATACATCGAATGAACGAGCATTTTATTCCATGACACCCACTATTCAAAAGTATGGCCACATTTTTGAGTGGAAAGGATATAAGTTCTTAAAAGAGAGCAAACCGCGTATCTTTGTTCGATCAGACAACGGATCGCTTATAGCGTTACCCGATTCGAACAAGTCCCTAAGACGATACAACCAAAGACTTCGTGAATCAACAAAAAGAAAGATTAGAAGCAACCAATGAAATAGAGATTGCGATATCTCATACTTTTGAAAATTTCCCCCTCGACCTAATCAATTAAAAGAAATCAATATATTTCAAATTTCAACAAATTTCCGGGGAAATATCGACAATTTATGAGTTTAAATAGACAGACTGACAAAAAAGTCGATATGCTGATAGGATAAACGAGTAGAAAGGATGTTTCATAGGATGAGATTAAGTATATTGGATCAAGCCCCCATTACAAGCGGGAATACGGCTACCGATGCTTTGAAAAAGGCGGAAGAATTGGCTGTTTTAGGAGATGGATTAGGCTATTATCGAATGTGGATGGCAGAACATCATGCGACCACAACTTTTGCAAGTTCAGCTCCTGAAGTGTCGGCAGCACATTTGGCTGCAAAAACCAAAAATATTCGTATCGGAACCGGGGGAGTGATGTTGATGCATTATTCCCCATTGAAACTAGCTGAGGTGTTTAAAACGTTAAGTGCATTTTCACCTGGCCGCATTGATTTTGGTATTGGTCGAGCTCCTGGAGGGGATAACTATTCCATTTATGCTTTATCTGAAGGGCGCCAACCAATGGTAAATAATATGTATGAAAAATTTGATACAGCACTGCAGTTGATTAACGATGAAGTACCCGAAGATGACTTATATAATAAAACAATCGCAACACCTTCCCAAGTTATTTTGCCAGAAGCTTGGCTGTTGGGGTCGACTGGCAATAGCGCTGTTCAAGCTGGACGTAGAGGTGTAGGCTATTCCTTTGCACAGTTTTTCAATGGCGAAATGACGAAAGAGATTTTAGATACATACAAAAGGAATTTTCAACCTTCAGCTTTTATGGAGAAACCGCAAATCAATGTTTCTTATATGGTGACAACAGCTGAAACAAAAGAAGAAGCTGAATTTGAAGCAAAGCCTCAAGATATTTGGCGATTACAGTTTATGAGGGGCAGGATCGGGTCAGTTTTAACACCAGAAGAAGCCCGTGATTATCCATTGACGGAAATGGATCACATGATCATTAAAGAAAATCGTAAAATTCATTTAGTGGGCGCAGTAAATGAAATCGCAACATTGTTACAAGAAGAGCAATCTCACTATGGATTTGATGAAGCGATGATTTGTAGCATTCCTCATTCACAAGAGAAGCGTCTAGATGTTTATCGATTATTGGCACGGGAGTTGTTTTAAAAATTCTCTCGTCCACAAGGAACGTGAAGGGTGATTGAAAAAGTTCTGACCCCAAATACGGTATTGCTATATGGGGTCAGGCACCCATTTCCATTTTACCAAGAGAATCTATTACTTTTTCTCAACCAGCTAATGACTCCATAAATAATTAGCAGTAACACCCCTATCTCGATAGCATGGTCGGCCAAATTAAGAATTCCACCAGAGCGAATGATAAAATCTGTCACCTGCCCGAATAAAAATCTATCAATGCCATTTCCAATGGCTCCTCCGACTAGGAATCCAAAACTACTATCGATGAGAGCACCATTAAATTCTCCAGTTCTGCGAAAATATAAAACACCTATCACGAACAACACCGCGACAACTCCGAAGAGCCGTGCATAGCCTTGAAATAAACCTCCTGCCATCCCACTATTTTCGATATGTGTGAATTGTATTCCCCACAATGTAAATCTTTCATTAATGTCAATGTAAATACGAATTAGATATTTAGAAAGCTGGTCCATCACAATAACGAGGATTGCAATTACATAAAATAGCATATATTGTCCTACTTTCCTGCAGAATTATTTGCATTCTAGTCATCATTATAATTGAAAGCTTTTTTCTATCCTATTAAGACGCTCTTATTCGTATGTTCAATAGTCTCTATCAAATCGATGGGTATAAAAAGCAATAGAGGATAAAGCATTGTGTATAAGCTTCTTTTTCAATTCTTGTGTTACAATGGTGATATCATTCATATTAGGGGATTTATGAAAGTGAAGGGATCGGAAAAAAATGTCCACTGTTCTTACATATTTTGTTACCCTTATTGCCATTGTGATTTCAATATTTGTTACACTTTATATCAAGTCTGAACTAGAGCGGATGTTCGGGGAAGAAAAAGATGTGTTCGCTTTTCATATATGTAATGTGATTATTATCTTAATGGCTGCTTTTGTAGTAAATGCTGTAATGACTATTTATTTCAGTGGGAATGGATTCAATTGGATGCTGCAGATAGTCATTCTCCTATTCATGATCTTACCCATTTATATTTTGGGGCACCTTGCATTTGAAAAATATAAATTTGTATATCGAAAATACAATACTGCTGAAAACGGAAAAGTGATTGTACTTAATGAAAAGTACATAAAAAAGAAAAAACCATTTTCAAAACTGAAAAATTATAATGCCATTTCAAAAGAAAATAATTCAAAGGAACATAAAAACAAGAGGTTTTCCAGGAGTTGAGTAAACTTACGGGAAGCCTTTTCTTTATTTCTGAAGAATAATAATGATAGAGGAGGAATTTTAGAAGGGTTAAAGAAATAATCGTGATAAAAAGTCAATCCAGAGATTAGCAGTATGGTTATGTCTTATACCGAAATGCTATACGAATTGTAAAATATTTTAAAGCCGCCTCTTTAATTTCA
This sequence comes from Bacillus sp. JJ1474, assembly GCF_036965225.1. Lineage (NCBI taxonomy): Bacteria > Bacillati > Bacillota > Bacilli > Caryophanales > Bacillaceae > Bacillus > Bacillus sp. JJ1474. The sequence continues at coordinate 41,498 of NZ_JBALPC010000033.1, forward strand.
GTGCTTTTCAAAAAAAATACCTCGAATTTTTTAAGAACCTTCCTCAGTTGTATTAGCAAATTAAGTAAGTCTAATCAAGCGAAAAATTTCATAAATTTTAACTTATAAAAGTAGGTAATCTTATCGACCAGATTCTATGTTGAAATGGAGGATTAATATGATTGTTGATTGCCATTTTCATGTGGATGAAACAATGCTGACTTTAGAAAAAATGATAGAGGGTATGGATAAAAATGATGTAACTAAAACAGCACTAATTGCTCCCATGAACGAAACAATGTTCGAATTGGATAGCACTTTTCAACGAATTTTACAACGCTTAGTCCGGTATCTAATATTAAATGCACCTCAAATTGGGCTCGAAATTTATGATGGTCTAGTAAAAGGTGGCTATTTGAAACTTTACGGCAAGTCATACAAGATTTTTACCAAGCCGAGCAATGATATTGTTGCTGCTGCAATTGATAGATTTCCAGACCGGTTTCTAGGCTGGGTAGCAGTGAATCCAATGATTCCTGAATCAATGGAAGAAGTAGAATTATATCTTAATAAACCTAGTTTTATTGGAGTGAAAGCACATCCGTTCATGCATGAATATAGTATTAAGGCACTTGATCCAGTTGCGGCTATGTGTGAATCAAAAGGCATACCTATGATTATTCATCTATCTTCAGAACCAGAATCCTATAAATATTTACCTGAAAATTACCCTAAACTTAAATTAATTTATGCCCACGCCGGTCTTCCATTTTGGAAAAAACTATGGAAATACATTAAGGATCAACCGAATGTATTTGTTGACACATCAAGTGATTATCTTAATCCATCTATTGTAAAGAAGGCAGTGGAATCTTTAGGATATCGTAAAGTTCTTTTTGGTTGCGATGGACCATATGGAATGGAAAAGTTTAATAAATATGACTATTCGGCAAAGAAAAGTTGGATTGATTTGCTTCAAATTCCTGATAACCAAAAGGAATATATACTTGGTAAAAACTTTTTAGGATTGATTGACTAAATCAAAACTCTATCAACCAATTCAATAAAAAATTATTTAAAGAATAATATAAATTTACCATTATGATGTAATGTGCTTATTACCTTGAACAAAAAGCCGTCCAAATGGGCGACTTTTTTTCCCTTATTGGATTATCGAAGGACGAAAGTATGTGGAATGGAGTTAAAAGAAGTGCTATCTGCTGGTGCTCACTTGGTTTATATTGGAATTAGATTAAGGTCCTAATGATGATTCGGATAAGACAAAGGCAAACGCAAAGGGGGGCTAATTAGTTGTGAAACGCATTATGGTGATTGGTGTTTCTTCCGGGGTAGGTAAATCAACCTTTGCACGTAAGTTAGGGGAAGTACTGGATATTAATGTTTATCATTTAGATGCCTTCTTTTGGAAACCTAATTGGGTACAAGCTTCGATAGAGGAATTTTCGGAGGCTCAGCAGGAAATCGTCAATCAAGATCAGTGGATAATAGAAGGAAACTACACGCCGACCTTTGGCGTTCGTACGGAACGAGCAGATACAATCATTTACTTAGAACTTCCACTGCATATCTGTTTGTACCGTGTTTTGAAAAGATGGATAAAGAACATAGGAAGGACCCGTCCGGATATGGGAAAGGGATGCAAGGAAAAAATAGATTGGGATTTTATCAAATTTATATTGACCACTTATAGTCCACGAAAGAAAAAAATGGTTGAGCGAATTCAGGAATTTCAAGCCAGAGATTCTAAAACGGTTATTATGTTGAAAAATAAACAGGAAATCAAATCATTTTTCGAGAACTTTAGTAGATAAATGGGTTAAAATCAATAATATAAAAAATGAATAAGAAAAGTGATCATCTATCATTCGTAGAAAACTCTTGTACATAATATGAATATTCTAAAGAAAGGGTGGATTAAATGAAAATTACATTAGCACAGGCGATTAATTTACTTTCTAGTCTGCATAGAAAGGTCAATGAATTGCAAGGTGAGTTTTTCACTGTTCACGTAATTGAGGTTCCAAAAGGAGAGACTTACACTCCATTTGAACGATCAGTGGAAGATGTTTTGAAAGAATTATCTGAGGTTCAGTCCGATTTACTGGAATTGAAAGAAATCGTCCAACAAGCTAATTTAAGTAATTTGGTTGAATGGGATGGCTGTTCCATTTCAATGATTCGTGCGATTGAAACTGCAAAGCAGCTGCGGGAACGTCTTAATCTTCTCAAAACCCTTGCGACAACTAAAAAGCGCGAATTCACAGTTCACCGCCATTCAGGTGCCATAATGGAACAAATTGCTTTATTTGATCCAGCTGAATTCAAAAAACAATCTGATAAACTATCACGCCAAGTGGAATTGCTGTCTAGCAAAATTGATAGAGTTAATTATACTGTTGAAATCGATGTTCCACTTGCAAGTAAATATTTAGAGGCGTGAGCAGCTTTGAGGGTATTGTGCCAATACCTTCATGGGTGCTTATGCACCAAATGAGTTGGGAAGTGTTAGCGACCCATTGCTTTGTGGGTAACAAAGTATTTAAACATTTTACAACTGGTGAAGCGAACGGAACCGCCTTACGCTTTACGTTCTTACGCCTAACGATTCACGAACGGATCATCTCATTAGTAACAATAGACTGCTGCGTTCCCAATCTCATTTATCCTATACAATCTTGGGAATATTAATCGTTTCTAAGGAAGTGTATGTCTTGTCTAATTTATTAAAGAATGACAAAAGCTTAAAAGCAGACTGTGAAAATTGCTTTGCATTATGCTGTGTGGCTTTGCCTTATGCAAAGTGTGCAGATTTTGCAAATAATAAAGATGGGGGTACTCCTTGTCCCAATCTACAATCAGATTATCGTTGTAGTATTCATAGCAATCTAAGAGAAAATGGGTTTCGAGGCTGCACTGTTTATGAATGTTTTGGTGCTGGGCAAAAGGTTTCTCAGGTGACATATGGCGGAAATGAATGGCGGGGCAAGCCGGCTCTAGCTAAAGAAATGTTTGACGTATTTCCGATCATGCAGCAGCTTCATGAAATGCTTTATTACTTATATGAAGCAATTCGTTTAGAAGAAACAAGATCCATCTACGATGAATTACAAACAGCCATTGAAAAAACCGAAAACCTTACCTATCTAAATTCGAAGTCTATTTTAGACATAGATGTAACAGCTCATCGAGCACTTATTAATGAGCTGCTTCTGCGTACAAGTGAACTAGTTCGTGCAAAAACTTCAAAAAATCCAAAGCCAAATAAATGGATCAGAGGAAAAGATCTTATTGGTGCAAAGCTAAAAGGTGCCAATCTGAGAGGATCTAATTTACGGGGGGCTTTGCTCATAGCCGCTGACCTCCGACAAGCAGATTTGAGATGGACTGATTTTATCGGCGCCGACTTAAGAGATGCTGATTTAAGCGGTGCTAATGTGACAGGAAGCCTATTTCTCACTCAAGCACAGGTGAATTCGGCTAATGGTGATAGGCACACAAAATTACCTCCTTCCTTAAAGTTTCCCGATCATTGGCTAAAATAACCTAAACTAACATCTTTGTTTAAACAGAGGTGTTTTTTATTACTCTATTTTTTTATCCCTTTAAAGCCTAAAAGTTTTTTGTAATTTTCAGTTGTTTATAAGTAGATAGACATGGTATTATCGAAATATTAACAATTATTAATACTTGAAACCGGTGTTTAATAAGATCAAGTAGAGTAGAGGAGAGGAATGGCATGAAAAAAATTTGGATGACCCTAGTATGCTGTACGTTGCTCGTGCTTGCGGCTTGTGGGTCTAACAGCAGTGGGGGCAGCAGTAGCAACAGTAACAGCGATAGTAGCAGCTCGGATGGCGGCGGCAGTAAAGAAGCAGAGAAAACAGTTAAAGTTGGAATTATTCAGCTAGTAGAACATCCGTCACTAGATGCAGCTCGAGAAGGTTTTGTAGCGGCAATTAAGGATGCTGGGTATGAGGAAGGAAAAAATCTGAAGCTTGATTATCAGAATGCCCAAGGTGATATGAATAATAATATGTCTATCGCACAAAACCTTGTGGCTGATCAAAACGATGTCATTCTAGCAATTGCAACTGCTAGTGCACAAGCAGTTGTCCAATCTACTAACGAGATTCCAATTCTCTTTACAGCGATTACAGATCCAGTTGGCGCGAAACTAGTTGAAAGCTTTGAAAATCCAGGCGGAAATGTATCGGGTACATCCGATACACATCCAGACGCCATCAAAAATACAATCAATGCTATTAAAAAATTCATCCCTGATGCCAAAAAAGTTGGGATTATCTACAACTCAGGTGAACCAAACTCAGTCGTTAACGTAGAAAACGCAAAGAAGGTTATTGCAGAAATAGGACTAGAAGCTGTGGAAACATCTGTATCTACAAGCTCAGAAGTTAAGCAGGCTGCTGAATCTTTAGTCGGAAGAGCAGACGTATTCTATATTCCAAAGGACAACACAGTTGTATCAGCTCTTGAATCTGTTATCACAGTAGCAAATGAGAAGAAAATTCCAATGTTTGTTGGAGAAGGCGATTCCGTAAAGCGTGGAGCATTTGCTTCATACGGGCTAGACTATCATGACCTTGGCTATTCTACTGGAAAAATGGCATTAGACATTTTAAACGGTAAAAAGCCAAGTGAGATCCCAGTTGGCTTCCCTGAAAACTTAGAGCTAGTCATTAATAAAAAGGCAGCTGAGCTTCAAGGGATTACATTAACTGAAGAAATATTGAAGGATGCAAAAATAGTAGGGGAATAAGATAAAATCACACTGCAAAGTATAAAGCAGTGTGATTTTTTATTTTAAGATAAACATCTATTTAGTAATAACCATCTTATAAAGATAAGAAAACCCCGGGCTGTCTCCTTTTTCCAAGAAAGAAGTTTCTTTAGCAAAGCTAAGGATTATTGCATTTTTATATATCATTTTATGATAATTTTGCAGTAAATCTCAAATATTAAATGTGAACCAAAAAATTCAGCTTATGCTAGAGCCACTTTATGATCCTAATATTAGGAGGAAAAACTATGGAAGCAACTAGTTATAAAGGTACAAATAAAATGATTATCGGTATTGTATTTGGGGTTATTGCGTTTTGGCTATTTGCACAGTCGATGGTCAATGTAGTTCCGGCTGTTCAAAAAGATTTAGGCATTTCACTTGGCACATTAAACATTGCCATAAGTTTAAGTGCATTATTCTCTGGATTATTCATCGTTGCTGCTGGAGGGCTAGGAGACAAAATTGGTCGAAAAAAAATGACCTATATCGGGTTAATCCTAAGTGTTATCGGCTCCCTGTGCCTTGTATTAACACAAGGAGCTGTTTTACTGATCATTGGTCGTGTACTTCAAGGATTATCAGCAGCATGTATTATGCCTGCCACAATCGCTCTCATGAAAGCTTATTTTGAAGGTGCAGAACGTCAGCGTGCTTTAAGTTACTGGTCCATCGGATCTTGGGGCGGCTCAGGAGCAGCTTCCTTCGCAGGTGGTGCCATCGCAACGTATATGGGCTGGAAATGGATTTTCATCTTTTCTATTATATTCTCTTTACTTGGTATGTGGCTCATTAAAGATACGCCAGAAAGTAAAGGTGAATCAACAGGTGCTTTTAAATTCGATTACTCTGGGTTAATCGTTTTTATTATTACTATGGTTGCATTGAACATATTTATTACTTATGGATCTGCTTTAGGCTGGACAAGCTTCATTACAATCGTTCTGGCAGTTGTAACAATTATTGGAATTATGGTTTTCATCAAAATTGAAAAAGGTAAAGATATTGCTCTTATTGACTTTTCAATTTTTAAAAACAAACCATATTCTGGTGCGACAATTTCCAATTTCCTGTTAAACGCAATTGCTGGAACACTTGTCGTGGCAAATACTTATGTTCAAGTAGGCAGAGGCTTCAGTGCTCTTCAATCAGGCATGCTTTCCCTTGGTTATTTAGTTGTGGTATTAGCGATGATTCGCGTTGGAGAGAAAATTTTACAGAGAATTGGCGCAAAAAAGCCAATGGTTTGGGGAGCCCTCATCACGACTGTTGGTGTAGCATTAATGGGTCTCACTTTCTTACCTGATTTCCCATATACAGTAGCCGTTTTCATTGGTTTTGTTCTATTCGGACTTGGACTTGGATTGTATGCGACTCCATCAACGGATACTTCAGTCTCTAATGCACCTTCAGATAAAGTTGGAGCAGCTGCCGGGGTTTACAAAATGGCAAGTTCTCTTGGCGGAGCGTTCGGCGTTTCGATATCAGCAACTGTTTATGGGGCCATTTCCGCAGCCGGAAGTTTGGAAATGGCCGCATCAGCCGGGATTATCGTAAACGTTATTTTCGGAGTTCTTTCTATTCTTTCCATTATATTTTTGGTACCAGGGGATGCTGGAAAAACAGGAAATGAAAAAACGCCAAGAAAACTAAAAATACCAACTCCTGGTCAACCGGAACCAGAGCCTAGTCACTAAATAAAAGGAGAATAGACTGATGTTACTGAACGAAATAATGAAAAAGTTAGATGATAAAAATGAACGGATTATTGATATTCGCCGCTATCTTCATGAACATCCGGAACTTTCTTTCCAAGAAGAACAAACAGCTAAATATATAGCAGATTTTTATAAAGAAGTACCAGTGGATTCAGTAGAGACTAATTTCGGAGGACAGCGTGGAATCGTTGTAACCATTAAAGGTTCCAAGCCGGGAAAAACGATTGCCATTCGTGCTGATTTTGACGCCTTGCCAATCAAGGAAGAAACGGGACTTCCTTTTGCATCGAAAAACGAAGGAGTCATGCATGCTTGTGGCCATGATGGTCATACAGCCTACATGTTGGTATTAACCGAGACATTAGCTGAGTTTAAAGATCAATTAAAAGGGACGTTAAGAGTCATTCATCAACCAGCAGAGGAAGCTCCTCCAGGTGGCGCAATCGGTATGATTAAAGCGGGTGTTCTTGATGGCGTAGATGCAATCATTGGGATCCATGTCATGTCTACAATGAAAACAGGTCATATTTATTATAGAAGCGGGAATACACAAACAGGCCGATCTTATTTCAAATTAGTTGTTCAAGGTAAAGGTGGACATGGATCGTCCCCTCACTTGGCAAATGATGCAATTGTGGCAGCAAGTTCATTCGTCATGAATGTACAAACAATCGTTAGCCGCCGCATCAACCCATTTGATACAGCTTCGGTTACCATTGGTAATTTCGATGGAAAAGGGACATTCAATGTCATTAAAGATGCCGTGACCATTGAAGGCGATGTCCGGTCCATGTCTTCTGAGACGCGAGATATCATAGAAACAGGTGTGCGTGCTTTTGCGGAAGGATTAGAAGCTTCTTATGGAGTAAAGTCTATTCTTGAATATAAGAATGACTACCCCGTTCTATATAATGACCCTGAAGTAACCGAACATGTACATCAAGCTCTAGAACAAGCATCTATTCCAGAAGTTGAAGCTGTTTTGGAAACACCGCCACAGCCACCATCCGAAGACTTTGCTTATTATCTTGAAAAAGTGCCAGGATGCTTCTTCTATGTCGGTGCGGCTCCTGAGTCAGGTGAAGCCTATCCACATCATCATCCTAAATTCGATATTGATGAGAAAAGTCTTATCATTAGTGCGAAAGCTATGGCAGCAGTTGTCACATCTTACTGTGATGGAAGCAAAGAAGATAGTAAATAACGATAAACAAAAATGCAAAAAAACTGTTGTCATCTCTGATAACGGTTTTTTTGCATTTTTCGGGTAATACTCTTTAGGTCAGTTTTACTAGTTTTCCCTAAACCGCTTTCATTATTCGACAATGTTAATTTTTGGTTAGAAACTAAAAAATAATAAATAAGCCCTATAAATTGTAATTTTTGACATATAAGTTTTACGTAAATTTTGGTTATATTTTTCCAACCCTATTAAAAAATGACAAATGGACTACTTCCTTCTAATTCATTATTCCTAAAAAACATTCTTATTTCAAGATATTTACAGGAGTAATATAACAGACAATATTCGACAAAAAATATGGGAGTATTTGACCAAATTGTGAACAGATGTTACTAAATATATAGGTAATAT
>NZ_JBALPC010000034.1:0-1585 GCF_036965225.1 Bacillus sp. JJ1474
CATTCCATATGGTCCATCGCAACCATACAGTACTTTTCGATACCCTAATGATTCTACTGCATTCTTTACAATAGATTAAGATAGTCACTTGATGTGTCAACAAATACATTTGGTTGATCCTTAACGTATTTCCATAGTTTTTCCCAAAAAGGAAGACCGGCGTGAGCATAAATTAATTTAAGTTTAGGGTATTTTTCAGGTAAATATTTATAGGAGTCCTGTTCTGAAGATAGATGAATGATCAAAGGTATGCCTTTTGACTCACACATAGCCGCAACTGGATCAAGTGCCTTAATACTATATTCATGCATGAAGGGATGGGCTTTCACCCCAATAAAACCAGGTTTATTAAGATATAAATCTATTTCTTCCACTGATTCAGAAATCATTGGATTCACTGCTACCCAGCCTAGAAACCGATCGGGAAATCTATCAATAGCAGCAGCAACAATATCATTGCTCGGCTTAGTAAAAATTCTGTATGAATTGCCATAAAGTTTGAGATAGCTATCCTTTACTAGACCGTCATAAATTTTCAGCCCTATTTGAGGTACATTTTAGTATTAGAAAACGGAAAAAGCGTTGTAAATTATTTTGAAAAGTGCTTTCCAATTCAAACATTGTTTCATTCATGGGAGCAATTAGCGCTGTTTTAGCTACATCATTTTTATCCATGCCCTCTATCATTTTATCTAGAGTTAACATTGATTCATCTACATGAAAATGGCAATCAACAATCATTTTTATCGCCCCTTCGAATTACTATATATTTATTTTAGCAAACCAAACATAGCTGTAAAATGCGATTTCATTTACAATTATTACGATCCCTTGAGCAGCAATAAAATAGCGGGGGGGCATTGTAAGGGTGTAAATGAAATATACCAAAAAGAGTATATTAAATAATTTGACACTAGTTTTGCAGCAAAGCGTGATACAGAATTCTTAATTCAATAGGTATGAACGAATTTTAAATAAAATGCAATAAAGCCGAAATCTCAATGATGTACTTTTAGACACTGGGTATTCTACGACGATTTTTATACATCACGGTGAACCGTACCACAAGTAAATGAGGTTTTTTCATAGAGCCGCGGCAAATGGATTAAATCCTTATTATTATCTCCGCTATCTATTTGAGTAGCTTTCCAATATGAATTTTACAGAAGTAGATGCCATTGATCCATTACATCTATTGTCAACAACTTTACCAGTTTCATGTCATGCATTGCCTTTAACAAGATAACTAAATCATAATATTGGCCACCCTGAAAAAACAGGTGTGGCCTATTTGAGCTTATGATATATCTAATAAGTAATTTTTTTTTGGAGGTGGGGGCGTAAATAAGACAGCAATATTAGACAAGAATACAAGCCAGCCATTCTTAACTTGCGTATATTGAAATAGACTAAATGGATTAAACAATTCACTAATGTAATCGTTATTCCCTGCTTTCTTATTCCCTAATGATATGTGGGTAAGTACAAGCAGAATAATTCGAAATGAACCCCCAAAATGAAATTTTTGCCATATAGGTTTGACTTGTATTAGTGCTATTCCAGAAATTTTAATCATATTCTATAG
>NZ_JBALPC010000035.1:0-37400 GCF_036965225.1 Bacillus sp. JJ1474
CTACTGAAGATTAATTTCTAAATATAATGGCTTATTAATTTGGGCCTACAAACATTATTTCTTTCAAAAAAAAAGATTGAGAGTACACAAGAACTTCTTGCATTCTCTCAATCTTAAGATTATCTATCAATAAGAAACATATTTAAGTGGATTTACTGCGTTCGTTCTGCTCCCGTTCCATGGGCCATGATGGATTTCGAAATGAAGATGTGGTCCGGTAGAATGACCCGTACTACCCATATAGCCTAACATTTGTCCCTTTTCAACACGGGTGCCGTTTGAAACACTAAGACTTTCCATGTGTCCATATACAGTCGTCATTACTTGTCCATCGATAACGTGTGTGATCATCACGACATTTCCATAGCTTCGATCGTAATTCGCACGAATGACTGAACCTGCTGCTGCTGCAACGATTGGTATCGATCCCCCACGGCCGCCTTTCCCAATATCAATCCCCGAATGGAACGCTCCCCAGCGTTGGCCAAAGTGAGATGTAAGTCTGCCTGTTGTTGGATTCATGAAAGCTCCGTTTGAAATAGTTGGCATAGGCCCAACGGATGATCCGCTTGCCGCTGCCCTTTTCCGCTGTTCTTCAAGCTCACGCTGTCTCTTATTCCAAGCTTCTATTTCTTTTTTAATGGCCTTTTCTTGTGCTGCAAGAAGCCCAGCTTGATCTTCAAGCTCATGAAGCTCCTCATGCATTTTTTCTTCCTGTTCATTTAAATGAGCAAGAAGCTTATTCTTCTCAGCTACTTGACCTTCTAACTTTTTCTTCATTTCCTCAAGCTGTGCCTTATTCTGGCTTAATTCTTCAAGCTGCTGCTTCATTTCAGCTTCTTTCAGATCAAGGGCTGCCTTGTCGTCTTGATGAGTTTTCAGCAAATCCCTGTCGGCCTGCATAAAGGTCGTTACAGCACTTACACGATTAATAAAATCGCCAAAGCTTTGTGCACCGAGGAGAACATCTACATAGTTGATGACCCCGCCATTTTCCTGAATAGAGCGAACACGTTCCTTGAGAAGCTCGTCCCGTTTCTTAATCTGCTCCTTTAGGATGGCGATTTCCTCTTGGAGCCTCTTAATTTCTAGTTGTGCCTCTTCAATTTGCGCTTCTTTTTCTCGAATTTGATTATTTGTATCCGCAACGGCAAAATCTAATTTTTTAATTTCGGCTGTCGTAGCTGCCTGTTCAGCATTGATTTCATTCACTTTATCTTGAGTTTCATTAATTTCAGATTGAATGGTTGAGCGTTTGTTTTGTATATCCTTCTTTTTATTTTCCAGCTGCTTATTCACTTGGACTGCGTATGCTGTATTAGAAACCGGAGGAAATAAGCTGCCAAGCCCAACGATGATTCCAATTCCTAGAATGAGAAATTTCCGTTTCATTTTGTTCCGTTTCTCCCTTCTATGTACCTAATTCGTTTTTTCTTGCATGTCAGTATGTAAATTATTTCTGTTAATCTTTTTATCTTCCAATCTGCAATGATACAAAATTATGTATGAAAACTAATAATGTTGAAAATTGTAACTGATTGTAGAATTTCATAAAAGAGATTGATGGAAGAATTTCGCAATATTGGTCATTTTTTGTCCCATAATCGCACATTTTATATTATAACATTGTCCGTTCAAAAATTAATCCCGAAAATTATTACAAATATATTTCAAGAGAATGTGCTTTTTGTCGAATAAAGTGGGCTCCAAACATAAAAAACCGCCAAGCAAAACTTGGCGGCAGCATATTTGAATCTATAATATTTTTCAAAAGTCATTATTCGGCTCGTCTTTTATCTTTCTTTAACCTTTCAAGTTCTCGCTTCAATCGCAGATTTTCTTGTTGAATGGCTGCCAGATGATCATTTACTTGTAATTCTCTGTCGTTCTTAGGAGGCTGAAGGGATACTTTATACCATCTCTTTCCGTCAGGAGCTTCAGTTGGGATGCTTTTATTTAAACTAGCCTTTGGATAAATTCTTTTAATGTATTCTGTTTCCTCATCAGATAACCTTAATTCTCTAATGTTGACTCCATCACCAAAAGATTCTTTCAAAAACTCTCTAAACTTTTCCGCTTCATTTAATTTCAAGATTAATCCCTCCCTTTAAAGATTCAACGTTCCTATTAAACATCACAAGCAAAAGGATTAAGGCTTGCCCCACTTCATTGAATTCTTAACAATGCCACCGGAATATTCAATCGACTTTTCAACAAGAACATCCATTGCATCGATGCAATATTTCATGACATCATCACTTAAGTCCATGCATGATAGTTCAGTGCAAGCAAGAATAACACAGCAGCAATTTTCTCTATATATAAGATCCATAATGATTTGTTCAATTGCAGCAGTATCTACCTTCAAATCACTTTTTATATTATATATTGTATTCATTACTTGCTCTTGAGAGACCTCATCAGGGATATGTAATTCCATCTTATAGTTTTGACATCCCTGTCTATAGATGCCGCTGCTAACTGTCCCGTTAGTAGCTAGTATCGCGACCTTGCTATGATCTCCATGTTTTCGATGAATTTCTTTACAAGTTTCATCTACCATATTAATAATCTTGATGCTCGTCATTTCCTGCATTTGATTATAGAAAAAATGGGAGGTGTTGCATGGTATGGCAATGTGTTCAACGCATGCCGCTTCAAGAAGCTTCATATCCTTGGCAACTGCGTTTAGAAATAACTCTTCTTTCTTGTTTATAATTACACTTGTGCGATCAGGTAATGTCGCATGGTTTAGGATAACCATATTAATATGTTCCTGGTCAGAATTCGCCACCGTATTTTCAATAACCTTTTCAAAAAAGACAGATGTGGCCATTGGCCCCATCCCACCAATAACGCCTAAGCTTTTCTTTTGCATGTCTCATCCTTCTTAATGTAATGACATTTTTATATTCGTATTCTATCGCAGATTAACGGGCTGTAAGACCCCCACTATAAAAATTAGTGCTAAAAACAAAAATTATCAAGTGGGGATCAACAGCCGGTAAAGGCCCGATTATAGGAACACAGACTAAGAACGCCACGTCCTGTGGCAACGTCTGTGTGACCCACATCCTGTGGGCAGCAACTAACAATCAGTGGGGGATGAAGGCAGACTAAGAACACAGCGTCCTGTCACAATGTCTGCACTAGCACTTCCTGTACGTTGAACCCCACTGATTGAAGTTTCACTTTATCAGAAAATGAAAAGCAAAAGAAATTTCACCTGCATCTAGATGATGCGGGAATTTCTTTTGCTCTCACTGTTTAGTTTCCACTTTTGACTATTACGGTCATCGCATGACTGCCAAGCTCTTGGTAGCTTTTAAAAAATGCGTTTTTATCATAAGTCATTTGGCCGACTAAAGGATTCATAACATGTACTCTTTTTTCATCATAGCCATTTAAAACGACAGCATGTAAATTAGTTGGAGCAGTAAATTTCTCCCCTGTACCATGAAAATACCAAGAATAATTTAGTTTCGGCTTCCCGAGATCCAAAGTTACCCAAACTAATACAGGAGTTCCTTTATTAAGCTGTTTAATTAAGTCCTCTTTCTTGCTTCCGCTTAAATCGAGGGTCTGAATCTCTTCACCCGCAACCTCAGAATACTTCTCCGCTGCAGTAATAATTGGAGGGGCATAGCTGAAAAAGCCGCCAGTCTCGCTTCTAGGGTTTCCGGCATACGCCTTATAAGGATTGGCTCCATATCGGCGATTGTTCTTCGTGGAAAATGACTGTTTAGGCAAATATTGATCTGCCATCTCCGTTTTAGAAACCTCATAACCATACGTTTTCAGAATAGCTGTTAAAGAAGTAATTTCACAGCCATGCGGGAGTTCCGGCAATTGTTTGACTGTTTGAACAGGGATAAAAACCTCTGTTATTTTCATCTGTCCTTCTTTTGTCCAGTCATACCTTTTCACATAAGTCGGAACATTGAGTTTTGTAATGGCCTCAATGCCTGTAAAGTCTACTTCCGAATTAGCACTGCTGTTTACCTTCAATTGGTTATTTACCGTGTTTATTGTCAAATAAACGACAAATACAAGGACTATAAAAATAGTGCTGACTACTATTTTCCTCACTCATATTCATCCCCTATAACTTATGTCTGGCCCTAGCGCTTCAATGCGCCTCCACTTTAATCTCTTACATTTCTTTAAAAAACTTCTTATACCATACAAGGAACACATAAACCGTCCAAATGTAGCGGGCATAGTTATGTTTCTTTGTATAATGCTCTTCCAAATATCTCAAAAGTTCATCCGTGTTAAAGAACTCTTTCGCCATATCTGATTGGAACATTTCCTTCACGATCTGATAGTATTTCTCTTCTTGCAGCCAAAAACGAATCGGGACTGGGAAACCAACCTTTGGACGATTTGCCCATTCATCAGGAAGCACCTCACTTGAAGCAGCCCGCAATGCATACTTTGTATCTTTGCGATTCACTCGAAGTGAGCTAGGCAATTTGGATGCCATTGACATGACTTCTTTATCCAGGAATGGAACCCTTAATTCAATGGAATGAGCCATACTCATTTTATCCGCTTTTAAAAGAATATCTCCAGGCAGCCAAAGTTTTAGGTCAAGATACTGCATTTTCGTTACATCATCTTTCCCCTTAACTTGATCAAATACTTGTTTCGTAATACTTTGTACAGTGGGCCCGTTTTTATACCCATCCTTTAACACTTTAAAGGCATCTTCTTCTTCAAAGACTTTAGCCTGTCCAATGAACTTCTCTTCGATCTTTTGGCCGCCTTTTACTAAGAAGGTTGTAATTTTATTTTGTGGAAGGGCACCGCCGACCTTAGATAGCACACGTCTGATCGCGTATGGAACCTTTTCATATTTTTCTAGTTTGGCTGATTTTTGATACCATACATATCCGCCAAAAATCTCGTCTGCACCTTCACCGGATAAAACGACTGTTACATGTTCCCTAGCTAATTTGGATAAGAAATATAGAGGAACGGAAGAAAGGTTCGACTGCGGCTCATCCATATGGTATTGAATCGTTGGCAATGTCTCAAAGCATTCATCAGCATTCATAAGCTTCCTATAATTTTCAATATGGAGAATGTCTGATAACTCTTTAGACAAATCCGTTTCATTAAAGATCCCTTCGTAATCTTTAAATCCGATTGAGAATGTTTTATTAGGCTTCAGTAATGCCGTAATATAGCTGGAATCAATACCGCCTGATAAGAAGGAGCCAACCTTTACATCACTGATTTTGTGATAGTTAACCGATTCTCTCATCGTGCTATTAATTTGTTCAATATAGTAATCCAAGCTATTCTCTTGCTCATCAAAGTTAATATTCCAGTACTGCTTTATTTCCATTTTGCCTTGTTTATAGATCATGTAATGACCTGGCTTGAGCTTGTACACACCTTTAAAGAAGGTTTCATCTAGAACTGAATATTGGAAGGTTAAATAAGGCATTAAAGCATCCTTATTTAATTCTTTTTTGAAGCTTGAGTTCTTTAAGAATGATTTAATTTCGGAACCAAAGATAAAGGAGTTGTCTGTTGTGTTTTGCGTATAGTAAAGAGGCTTAATTCCAAAGAAATCACGTGCCAGGAGCATCGTTTCCTTTTTCGTATCCCAAATAGCAAAAGCAAACATCCCTCGAAGCTTCTGCAATAAGTCTACGCCGTACTCTTCATAACCATGGATTAATACTTCACTATCTGTATCTGTTTTGAAAATATGGCCTTTTTCTAATAGGTCTTTTTTCAATTCTTGATAGTTATAAATTTCCCCATTAAAAATTAACACACAGCTTTTATCTTCATTAAACATCGGCTGACCAGCTTCTTCAGATAAATCAATAATGCTTAGGCGTCTAAAGCCAAAGGCAATATTCTTATCTGTATAAGATTCTCCGCTGTCGGGGCCTCTATGAATAATGGTATCCATCATATCATTTATTGTTTGTTTCTTATCTAATTCTGGGTTAGCATGAGCAAAACCAACAAAACCGCACATTTTATATCACCTTTATTTTAGAATGTTAACCTTAAAACGGGACCCTGAGGCCCCCGCCATGCAAATTGTAATTTTACACCATTTCTCACTGGCCTGAAACACGGTTTCGAAGAGGCATGAATAATTTTTCTTTTGAAAAATCCACCTTGATTTTTTCAATTTGATGTAAAGCAATTTCAGCCCCGTGATCCATTCCTTGGCAGCCTGCCAGAAGAATTAAATCGCCTTCTTCTGCTCTTGCCAGTGCCTTAGCGATGGCATCCGGAAGCTCATCACATAGCTTAACCTTTATGCCAGCTTGATCCATTACCTCTTCAAACACCTGCTGCTCTTCATCTGTCACCTTATCTTTTGACGTGACATGGGAGATGCTCTTTGTGGCAATCACCTCATTAAAGCCTAGCTTTGGAGCCCAGTCTGCAATGGTTTCCGCGTTTTCCCGATTGACTGTAGGACCTCTTTCTCCTCTGATTGCATAAACTAAATGAAGCTTCTTATAATCCATAAATTTCAATGTTTCAAGAGTCACATTAATATTCCCAGCATTCGCAAAATGATCATCAATGATTTTGAAATCATCTTCAAAAATGAACTCGAATCGGCGCTCTACTCCGCCAAATGTCTTTAGAGTCTTTTGGATTGTTGAAACAGAAACATTGGACAGCAGCGCCACTGTAATGGCTACCATTGCATTATAAACAGAATGCAACCCTGGAACAGCAAGTTCAATATCGAACTCTCCCGGGATATATTCTGTATCCTTTACTTTAAACGCTTTTAAAATTTCCACTGTAAATTTAGCTCTTCCAGTCGATAAATCTAAGTTTTTACAATGAATATGCCCTTCCTTGCTTTTCACACCAAATGTAACGACTTGTGCTTTTGTTGCATTGACTAAAGAAGAGGAATATGGGCAATCTAAGTTTAGGACGGCGAAGCTATTTTCACTCGCATTTCTAATTAAACTAGATTTAACTTCAAAGTATTTTTCAAAAGAGCCATGTGAATCAATATGCTCACGGCTCACATTATTAAGTGTGACAATATCGTAATCCACTTGCTCGACCCTGTGCATTTCTAAAGCTTGGGACGAAACTTCCATACTTACATGAGTAACTTCTCGTTCCACCATCTCGTTTAAGTAATATTGTAAATCTAGAGATTCTGGTGTCGTCAAATCAGAAGGGATCGAAGTATCGTCAATTTTAATAGAGACTGTTCCGATCAATCCAGTTTTGAAGCCTTCATTCTCTAGGATGGCATTCGTCATATAAGAAGTGGTTGTTTTTCCATTTGTCGCGGTAATTCCAATCATATTCAGCTTTTTAGACGGATGATGATAAAAGTGAGCACCTAATCGGGCTAAAGAAATCCGGCTGTCTTCTACTAAATATTGAGGAATATCGATTCCTTCTTGGAATTCCTCTACAACCGCTGCGACAGCTCCGTTTTCTGCAGCTTGTGCCAAATATTTATGCCCGTCCGTTTTATATCCTCGCACACAAACAAAAAGGTGTCCATTCGTAACCTTTTGGGAATGATATGAAACGCCGTATATATTTAAATCTTGTTCATTCATAACATCTTTAACTTGTATTGATTGAAGAAGTGTTTCAAGCTTCATCGTTTTTACCTCTTTTCTGCATCAGCAAACAATCGTTGTGGAATAAGTATTTACTTAATTTTTCTTCAATATCTTTCCTGCGAGTTTTTTAAAGTTAACAAGTCCAGGCTTTGGATCCTTCCAATCCCAAATAGCATAGGACTTTCGTTTCATCAGTGATTGCAGCACTTGTTTTCTTGTTAGCTGCCCAGTTTTAATATAGCCGCGGATGGCCAATAAATCTTCATAGGCATACCAAAACACACGGTGTTTATCTTCTTTTACTGCATATGGTTCAAGCGGGGATCCTGTTAGTTCTCGATAAGTAATATATGGGAAATTCACCCCAACCTCGTATAATAGATTGTTTAGATTTGTAATGCGGGCATTGATTTCAATTAAATAGTACTTACCTGTCTCAGCGTCCTTTTTAAACTCAATTTCCGCAAATCCCTTAAACCCGATGGACTCTAAAAATGGAGCCCCAATATCGTACAGCTCTTGAACATATTTCTGCTCTGTATACACGGATGCACCGAAATTAATTGGGAATTGGCGATGCTTTTGACATGTCACCCAATGAGTAACCTTTGCATCCTGGTTTAAATACGCATCAAATGTGTACATATGATCATCAAAGCCAGGAATAATTCTTTGTACGATAACTTCTAAATTGGCATTCTTCGACTTTTCAAGAGCAGCTAATAATTCTTCCCGATTAGAAACTTTAAACAACTTTCTTCTAAAATGCGCAACAAAGGCCGGTGAATCTGTCGGCTTTACGATACACGGATATTTAAGCGTTGTTTCCACTTTTTCAATAAAGTTTTCTTCATCTATTCTAACCGTTTCTGGGACAGCCATTCCTTTTTCCACAGCTAAAGCATGCAAAGCTTCTTTATTCATTACTTTCGTGTAAAGGCCCTTTTCGGTCTGAGGAATAAGATAGTGCTCTCTTATCTCATCTAAATGCTCATCAACGATTTCTACATATGAATCATGACAAGGAATTAAAACAGGCTTTACACTCTGCTTTTTCGCATAATCTATTAAATAATTAATAAACCCTTTTGGGTCTTCTTTATAATACGGGGCAATTAGCCTTTCAGAGCAATATTTAGATTCAGAGCCATATCGGTCCTCTTCTGAATAATCAACAGCAACTGTATATATGCCATGAATCCCTAAACAGCGAATTGTACTTAAACCTATATAATAATTACATCCTAAAATTACAGCTTTATTATTCAAACTCTCATCTCCTTGAATACCTTTTTACGATATTCTTCGCTATATAGATATTGACATACAATTACTTAACCGTGCAAGAGATAATCAATAATTTCGGCCAAATAGCATAGGTAGTTTCTGGGTTAAATGTTATAAGCCGCTTCGAGGGAAATCCCGGAGCGGCTTACATGTTTTTTAAATCTGTTTAAATTGTAAAAGTTCTGATCGAATCCTGAAGCTTTTCTGCCATTTTTGCCAGCTCATCGGAGACTGATGCGATTTCTTCCATTGAAGCATTTTGTTCTACCGCGATCGCTGCAATATTTTGTGAATGATTAGCGGATTCTTCAGCAATATTGGTTGTTTCCTCTATTTTTAATACCATCGATTCAGCACCTGAAGAAATTTCATGGACTGCTATCGATACCTTATTCATTTGAGAGGATACTTGTTTAATATCCTCAACGATCTTTTGGAAGAAATCACCGGCATGATTGACTAGTTCGATTCCTCCATCTACTGAAAGCTTGCCTTCGTTCATCGCTAATACGGATTGATTAATATCTTCTTGAACACCCATAATGAGTTGATTGACAAGCTTTGCTGCTTCCCTTGATTGCTCAGCTAATTTACGAACCTCATCAGCAACTACGGCAAATCCCTTTCCGTGTTCACCCGCTCTTGCAGCTTCAATAGCCGCATTCAGTGCAAGTAAGTTTGTCTGCTCGGCAACACTCGTAATCATCGAAACTATCTTGTCAATTTCGTTTGATTTTTCTTCTAAAGCATTCATTCGATTTGCTGTAGAGTCTGTTTGGCTTTGAATTTGTCTCATTTGATTAATGGTTCTTTTAATGACATCATTTCCATTTTCCGCTACAGAAGTAGTCTGCTGCGACATCCCATGAACAATCTCTACATTTTCTGCAATGTGGGCAATTTTATTAGAAATGGTTGAAACGACTTGATTCGATTCCAATGTTTTCTCTTTTTGAGTATCCGCGCCTATCGCTAATTCCTGAATAGAAACGGCTACCTGTTCAACGGATTGACTCATTTGTTCACTGCTTGCTGATAGTTCTTCCGATGTTGCAGCCACTTGTAAAGATGTATTTGAGACATCCTTGATAATCTCTTTTAAATTGGCCGTCATCTGATTAAAGTAGTTAGCTAACTGCCCAATTTCATCCTTGTTTTTTACCATTAGCTGCTCGGAGCTCAAATCGCCTTCTGCTACTTTAGCAATTTGCTCCGTAACTAATTTAATTGGTTTAGAGAGATGCCCTGAAAACCAGATAATCAGAGTGCCTCCAATTAAGAGGGAACAACCTAGGACAATTAAGAGCACTGATAAGAGGTGGTTTGCTCCACTATTAAAGTCCATCAAGTAGGAGCCTGCTATCACTACCCACCCCCAATTAGGATCAATCTCTGCATAACTAATTTTTGGTTCTATGCTTTTTTCATTTCCGGGAACGGCAAAGTCAAATGTAACGAATCCCCCGCCGCTTTCAGCCTTTTTAATGAGCTCCTGAGTGGAATATGTACCATCTGGCGTCTGAGAATTATAAAGGTTTTCTCCTTCTTTCATTGGATGAGCAATGGCTAGCCCCTGTTTATCCAGCACGAAGAAATAGCCATATTCCCCCATATCCACCTCTGTATCGATGGAGCGCTTACCCTCTGCATTCAATTCCCCGAGTAATTTAAGCTTTGCCTGTTCCTGAGCTTCCTCAAGAGACAGACTTCCTTTCTCTACCTCCATATTCAATACATCAATCATTTGAATAGCCATCTTGACGTTGTTTTTCAATCCGGTTGCCCCTAACTCGTCCAAGCTATCCTTTGCAGAAGTATAACTAACGATTCCAATAACCAATATTGGGAGGGCTAACAATACAGAGGTAATGGCTACGAGCTTAGTTCTAAGATTTAGTTTCATACTTTTCCCCTTCTAGCAATTTCTATTTTTGTCGATTCTTATATCGGTAATAAACAAAAAGATTAAACAATAAAAATTTGAATAATTTTACTTTACAATTCATTTCTTCCCTCTATATAAAATACATATTCTGGTCTATTTCGGAACAATTACGTTGTATGCTTTTACTCAATGAATACTAATAGGAAAGCAATTTGTGGAGTTTTGGCAAATAAAAAAACGAAATCTAAACTACTAAGATAGTTTACTATTTGCCATTCAAAGAAAACCCGCTAATAAATGAGATTTTTATGTTTTTTTAATGTAATCGCTTACTATTTTATTCGAATGTAATGGTTGTTAGGCTACGATAAATTAGAAGAGATAGGATTGGCTTAGTTGGGATAGTCAAAAAGAATTCTCAAGTCTGGCCAACAAAAATCATATAGAGGTGATTACGAGTGCTTCACACAATTATTCAAAAGAATTCGTATCAAGATTCTATTAACTTAATGCTGCTCACGAATGCTGTGGCAACAACAGAGGGAGTTAACAAAGTTCAAATCATGATGGCAACCCCTTCTAACAAAGATATTTTTAAGGATGCAGGCTTGTATACAGATGAATTAGGCGCTGCTGAATCAAACGATATGGCCGTTGTTGTTGATACAGATGATGAAAGCAAAGTTGCTGAAGTTCTTGAAAAGGTAGAAGAATACTTAAAAAATCAAGCAATCAGCGGAAAAAGCCAGCAGTTTGAAACGGTTCGTACTTGGGATAAAGCCCTTAAGTCAGCCCCTGATGCTAATCTGGCACTTATTTCTGTACCTGGTCAGTATGCGGCGGAAGAAGCTGACAAGGCATTAGATTCAGGTCTTCACGTATTCCTATTCAGTGATAACGTTCCTGTGGAGGAAGAGGTTAGACTTAAGCAAAAGGCGCATGACAAGGGACTTATTGTTATGGGTCCTGACTGTGGAACAGGTATTTTAGACGGGATTCCACTAGCATTTGCTAACGTTGTAAGCAAAGGGCGAATTGGAATTGTTGGTGCATCTGGAACAGGTATTCAAGAGGTATCTACAATTATCGATCGTCTTGGTGAAGGTGTTAGCCATGCAATCGGAACAGGCGGACGCGACCTTAAAGATTCAATTGGTGCCATTACGATGATGGATGGAATTAAAGCATTAGAAAGTCATAAGCAAACAGACATTATTGTTGTTATTTCTAAGCCGCCAGCAAAAGAAGTACGCAACAAGGTAGTTGAATTGCTGCACAGCTTATCTAAGCCAGTTGTAACGATTTTCATTGGAGAAAAGCCAACAAAGCATGAAGGCAATGTTTATCAAGCTTATACACTTGCAGAAACTGCAAAAATTGCTGTTGACCTTGTAAGAGGAAATCCAATTAAAGAAGAATATAATGCTGGCGACTATAAAGTGGCTGATGTTTCATTAACACCTGCACAAACTTCAATTAAAGGACTTTTCTCAGGCGGAACAATGGCTTCTGAGGCAGCCGTTTTAATTTCAGATGCACTTGGACTTGGCACTGAAATCAAGAATGAAGAGGGCTATGTTTTAAGACAAGATGGCCACGAAGTAGTTGACCTTGGTGATGACAAATATACACAAGGTAAACCGCATCCAATGATTGACCCTGAAACACGTGCTAAATTTATTGAAAAAGCTGCACAAGATGAGAAGACAGCTGTTATCCTGCTTGATTTCGTACTTGGCTACGGTTCTCATGAGGATATGGCTACTGCATTGCTTCCTTCTATTCAAAAGGCAGTGGCACATGCGAAAGAAAATGGCCGCAACCTGTATGTAGTTGCATCCGTTTGCGGAACATTAAACGATCCACAGGATTATAACGGCCACAAAATGCGTCTTGCAGATGCTGGAATTATTGTTAAGGATAATAATAATGAAGCAGTCCGTACGGCTTTAAGTATTGTTGGCCTTGAAGTAAATGATGTGAAAAAAGCGCATGAAGAATCAGCATCCTCAGCAAAGGATTTTGATTTAACAACTTCAGAACAAATTTCCAAGCTCGTAAATAATAAGCCAACCATCATCAATGTTGGATTAAAGAGCTTTACTGATGCATTAGTTGCAAATGGCGCTTCTGTCGTTCAATATGACTGGAGACCAATTGCAGGCGGAAATGAAAAAATGAGAAAAATTCTTGCTCAGTTAAACACCCAACACAATTCAATGGACGAAGCAAACAAAGCCGTAATAGAAAAAATCTCTGGAGCAGCTCCTTTTCTAGTTGATGTAGTCCCCGCAAAGGAAAAAATTAAAGAATTAAATGAAGGCAAAGTCCTTCTTCATGCTGGACCGCCAATTAAATGGGATGATATGACTGGTCCAATGCAAGGATCTTGTATTGGTGCTGCTTTATTTGAAGGCTGGGCTAGTTCTGACGAAGAAGCTATCCAAATGCTTGCTAATGGGGAAGTTACATTTATTCCTTGCCATCATGTAAACGCTGTAGGTCCAATGGGCGGTATTACTTCTGCAAACATGCCTGTCTTTGTTGTGGAAAACCGTTTAGATGGAAACGAAGCATACTGTATCATGAACGAAGGTATTGGTAAAGTTCTTCGTTTCGGTGCTTATTCTGATGAAGTGATCAATCGTTTAAAATGGATGCAAAATGTGTTAGGACCGACTATTTCTAGAGCATTAAAGCTTACAGAAGATGGTTTAAATCTGAACGTTATGATTGCAAAAGCCATTACAATGGGTGATGAATTCCACCAGCGTAATATTGCTGCGTCCCTTATTTTCCTTAAAGAAATCAGCCCATATATTGTACAATTAGATATAGAGGGTAAGGATCTGAAAGATGTAATTAAGTTCTTAGCTGATACTGATCAATTCTTCCTAAATATTGCTATGGCAACTAGCAAAGCTGTCATGGATGGAGCTAGACAAATCCAGGAAGGTACAGTTGTTACAGCTATGTGCCGGAATGGTAAAGACTTCGGTATTCGTATTAGCGGTATGGGTGATGAGTGGTTTACAGCTCCTGTTAACACTCCTCAAGGTCTGTTCTTTACTGGATACTCACAAGATGATGCTAACCCAGATATTGGTGATAGTGCCATCACCGAAACATTCGGTGTAGGTGGTATGGCTATGATCGCCGCTCCTGGTGTAACTCGTTTCGTTGGAGCAGGTGGTTTTAATGATGCCCTTACCACAAGTAATGAAATGATGGAAATCTGTATTGATCAAAACAGCAACTTCACGATCCCGACATGGGATTTCCAAGGAGCATGTCTTGGAATTGATGCACGTAAAGTCGTAGAAACTGGCATTGAACCAGTAATTAACACAGGTATCGCTCATAAAAATGCCGGTGTAGGACAAGTTGGTGCCGGAACAGTGCGTGCTCCAAAAGAATGTTTCGAAAAAGCACTTGAAGCATACGCAATTAAATTAGGCCTTGTCTAATATAATCAAATAACAAATTTATTTGAATGGAGGAATATGAAAAGAATATTCCTCTATTCCTTGTAAACAATAAGGTTGGAGCTATACAAAAGAATTTTTTATAACCGTATGAACATCCTTATGGGAAATCATTTGTTTTTTATTGGAACCGTAAAAAGCGGCAAGCTTCTGGTCAGTATTCATATTCATTGCGAAGCCGTTCAAAGTGTATTAACATGGTGTCTGTTTATGCTTATTATAAAGCATGGGCAGATACCATTTTTACTAACCTCTTTCGAAAGGAAAGAAACCATGAAAAAACCCCGTTCCTTTAAAAAAGAACTTATTTCTTCCTTCTTAACTATAACTTTTTTCTCGATTGCGTTACTTGGAGTATTCCAGGTTTATCAGTTGTATTCATTAATTAATGAAAATCAAAAAAGTCAGGCACAAACGACTAATTATTTATCTGATTATATTCGAAACTATGTATTAGAACATAAAAGAGCCATTCAAACAGAGTCACTTACTATCCAAGAAAAGTTTATGAATCAAGATGTGGAAGGTATTCAAATCCAGCTTAAAAATATAAAAGAAAACTATCCTGGATTCGTTAATATGTATGTTGGAAATATTAAGGGACAGTCCATCGTTTTCTATCCCGAAGTATTCACAGATGGAGTAGAGAGAGAGAATCATAACTTCAGTGACCGATCCTACTATAAGGAATTATTAAAAACGAAGGACGCTGTCATCTCTCCCGTCTTCCATGGCCGGGGCGGAACAGACACTCTATTAGTGACGATCGTTTCTCCGATCAAGAATGACAACGGAGACATGATCGGCTATGTGCTTGGAGCATTAGATTTGAACGCATTAGGTGAACATATAAAAAAACGCACCTTTGGAGAAGGCGGCCAAGCTGTTGTGATTGACCAGGATAAAAATGTGATTGTTCATCCAACCATTGATACGAGAAGAGAGCTCGTCAATTTTTCAGGGTCAGAGGTTACACAGTATATCGAAGAACAGCGTAATGATGAGGGCAGCAGTTTTTTTAATATTGAAAATCAGCAGGAGGAATTTTACATTACGTATGTGAAGATCCCCCCTCTTAATTGGACTGTTTGGATAGAAAAACCGACTGATGCGATTATGAAAACGTATAAAAATGCCATTATGATGATAGTAGTCTTTCTGCTTATTACAGTCATTCTGATGATTGGCGTCAGCCTGCTCTTAACAAATCGGCTGGAACGAACGATTCATCAATTGCTGAATTACATTAAAGATTACACGATTGGCATCAATAAGAAGCATCGAATAACAAAGAAGATTAAGGGACCCAAGGAAATGGAAGAGTTGTTTTATTATTTTAATAACATGATTCAAGAGGTAGAAAGAAATAAAAAAGGCTTAATGGAACTAAATAAAGAGCTTGAAGGCAGAGTGCAGGAAAGGACGGCTGTCCTAGAGCATAAAAACTCAGAATTAAAAGCAGTAAATAAATTGATTACCTCCGTTTCTTCTAATAAGGACTTGGCCCATTTTATTCAGCACTGTTTGAAAGAAATTGAAGCGTTTATGGACTATTCTATTCATATATTCTTTCTAGATTTAGCTGTTACAAACAATTCCATTCGTACAAACCAAAATTTACTGCAGTATCTCAGTGAAAATATGATTGGAGATCAGCAGTATTTGGAGCCAATACAAATAGAACAAAAAAATAAAGGATATCTAATTGTCGACATGACCAGCGATAAATCAATTAAGGCCAGTGATCAAGAATTTCTTCATACGTTTGCCAGTTCATTATCCGTTATGCTGCAAAACAAGTTTTTATTTGAACAAATTCGCAATAAGCATGCGATACTTGAGGCTGTCTTGGAAAGTATGTCAGAAGGATTAATGCTATTGAATAATCAAAAAGAAGTGGAGTATGTAAATGAATTTTTCTTGAACGTTGTGGCAAATGATGAAGACGTTGACGATGAAATTGAGTATGAGTTTGAGTACCGTAACGGATTAGTAAGCATAGATGATGTATATAAACGCTTTATTACTCTTTTTGATGTGGATAAAGAAGATTTGTCCGCATTCTTCGCGAACGAAAGAGGAGAACTTAAATTAGAGGAAAAGAATAAATCAAAGAAGCCAAAATATTATTTGCTTCATAAATTCTCTGTTATGCTAGATGAAAACATTATCGGTGAAGGCTTAGTTTTACGAGATATTACAGAGGAAGAGGAAATTGATACATTAAAAAACAATTTAATCTCGCTGACTTCTCATGAATTTAAAACACCGATAACAAATATTAAAGGCAGTGTAGAAACGCTTCTTCGTTCTGAGGTTGAATGGGAGCCTGAATTCCAGCAGGAGCTTTTAGAAGGCGTTCACGAGGATATTGAACGGATCTTACATTTAGTTAATGACTGGATGGATATCTCTAAGATTGAATCAGGAACTATGTATGTGGAACGAAACATGATTCGTGCGGACCATGTTATTGAACAATCGATAGAACAAATACCTTTATCACTTAAAGCAGAGGCTAGTTTGAAGTTTAATAACAAACTGCGGGACGGCTTCACCTTCTACGCAGATAAAATACGCGTTCAGCAAGTACTAGTCAATTTATTTACGAACGCCCTTCGTTACAACGATTCCATTGAAAAGAAAATCGATATTACGCTAGAGATTGAAAATAATTATATTAAAATTACGGTTTCTGATAATGGGATCGGTATATCAGAGGATCATTTAACAAAGATTTTCAATCGCTTCTATCAAGTAGATGTTACAGCAACACGAAGAACAGGCGGTACGGGCTTAGGTCTTTCCATCTGTTTAGGGATTATGGAAGCTCATGATGGAAAAATTGAGGTGAAGAGTGAGCTTAATAAAGGAAGTACCTTTATTCTATATTTCCCGATCATGAGAGGAGGAGAATGAATTGAAGGGCCAAAAGATTTGTATTGTAGATGACGAACCAAAAATATTGCGATTTGTTTCTGCCAACTTAAAATCCATTGGTTATGAAGTAACAACGGTCAATTCAGGTGAAGAGTTATTTGAAAGATTCGACCTTATTTCACCTGATTTAATACTGCTTGATATTATGATGCCTGGACAGGATGGCTTCGATGTGCTTGAAAAACTTCGCAAGTTCTCGGATGTTCCTGTCATTATGCTGACAGCTAGAAGCAATCCACATGATAAAGTGCACGGTTTGAATGTTGGTGCAGATGACTACTTAACAAAGCCTTTCTCATTAGATGAGCTTTTTGCCAGGGTTAATGCTGTTTTGAGAAGAAGTCAATCAAGCTATGCTGAGCCTGGATTGGCAAAAACTCCGATTATTCGAACGGGAGATTTAGCACTCGATCTTGGCAGCAAGCGATGCTGGATTAATAATGAAGAGTTTAAGCTTACTCAAACTGAGTATTCAGTTATGGAAATATTAGCGCTTAATTTAGATAAAGTTGTCCAGCATGAAACCTTATTATCAGAAGTTTGGGGTCCGCAATACCGAGATGATGTAGAATATTTGCGTGTCAGTATCGCAAGAATACGCCGAAAGATCAAAGATCTTTTGCACAGTAAAGAAGAATATATTGTAACGTATCCCGGTCTTGGATATATGCTCAGAAGCGTACCGAAAATTTAATGTTTTTGTTACCCGTATTGCTAGATGCAATATGGGTATTTTTTTTGAATTTAATCTTTTTGTAATGTTAACCTTACCTTTTTTATTCGTCTGCAACGCAAGATGACTTATAGTGAGATTGTAGTTATTAATACCTTTCCTTACTGCCAGCATATAAAAATAATCAAATGGGAGGAAGACAAAATGGCAAAGGTTTTGGAGCAAAATGAGCCCGCTGGAAAAGGCGGAATCCCATATTGGGTCAAAATTGTAACCGTATTCTTTTTAGGTTGGGTCGCACTATATGCTACTCGTACAATTCTGAACCCGATCATGGGCGACATTCAAAGTGAGTTTGGTTTAAGTAATTCACAGCTTGGTTTAATTATGAGTATTTTCTTCTTAGGATATGCAGGACTTAACATTCCTTCAGGTATTCTAGGGGATAAAATCGGGAAAAAGCGAGTGCTTGTACCAGGGGTTATTCTATTCGGTGTTTTTGCCGCAGTAACTGGTATGATGCCAACATTCTTCCTATTTATGACATCTTGGATAATGGTAGGTATTTTCCAAGGCTTCTTCTATGGTCCATCTTACGGTCTATCATCTGAAGCGATACCTCCACACCGTATTACATTAGGTAGCGCGATCATTAACAGCGGAATGGCTTTCGGTACCTCTATTGGTTACTATATTTCAAGTTATTCTGTTCATGAGTTTGGAATGAGCTGGAGATCACCATTCTTCATCATCGCTATTCCTGTCGTTCTAATCGGATTAGCTATGTGGTGGGTAATAAAAGAAAAGCCAAAATCGAAAGCAGAGAAAGCTGCAGAAAATAATGGCGAAAAGCTTAAAATTGGAGAGTTATTTAAGAATCGAAATTTAATTGCAGCTTATATCACGATTTTCAGTGCCATCTATGCATTCTTCGTAGTTATTACTTGGATTCCTTTCTACTTAGAGCAGGAGCGCGGCATTACCGGCGGAAGTGTTGCATTCGTATCATCCCTTGTTCCTTGGGCTGCGATTCCAGGCTCCATTTTATTCAGCTGGATTGCAGACAAAATGGGTAAACGTAAGCCTGTTCTTTTAGTCATGATGCCATTATCCATCATTGCACTAGTATCCATTGTTTTCTTCGATAGTATGGCAGTATTATATGCCGCTTTAATTGGATATGGTATTTTCGGTAAAATCAGTACAAACCCTGTTTTAGTTGCGGTTATCGCTGATAATGCGCCAAAAAATGCTTATAGTACATCATTTGGTGTTTATAACTTTATCGGTATGTGTGGTTCTATCCTAGCACCTTACATTACCGGATTCCTTACAGACGTTACAGGAAGCTTAAACACAGGATTCTATTTCGCTGGTGCTTTGCTCCTTGTTGGTACAATTGCCGTCTGTTTCATTGATGAAAACAACCGACCAAACGTTGAAGGTGCAACTAAATAATAAAATAAAGCAAAAATCCCGAGTCTTTATAGAGATTCGGGATTTATTATTATGTTCACATTGCTCTATTTTCTATTTAGCTCGGGCTTATAAAAAATTGTTTTACTAGATTTTATTGCATATATTCTATATAAAACAAAGGCTATGAGTGATAAAACAGCCCCAGATATGTATGGAAGTCCTGCTTGGATCGAGAATAGCCAGCCTCCTAATGGTGGGCCAATAATTCTGCCAAGCGAATCAAAGGAAGATAGCAGTCCTGTTGAGCTTCCATGACCTGCCATCGACCTTTTCGTAATTAAAGCTGATACAGTAGGACGAATTACACCATTTCCAACCCCAAAAATCGTTAAAAACAGAGCAGCAGTTGCAAAGCTATCAACTAGCAAAATACAGGCGAACCCAATGGCTGAAACGATAATTCCGCCTTGAATAACAGTTCCCTCACCAAACTTCTTCGTTAATCGCCCTATGAGCCCTCCTTGAACAACGGCACTTGCAAGTCCCATAATCATAAAGATATAACCTAATTGTACGGTTCCTAATCCAGCCTTTTTCGCAGCGAAATAAGCAAATGTTGCTTCCAAGCCAGAGAGCGATAAGGAAATAAATAGCTGGAGCATAAATAAAATGGATACCGAGCCTTTGAATGCACTCCATATCGAAGCTTTTTTCTGTGTTTGATTAAGTTTGGATTCCTCGGTTAAAGACTCTTTTAATATGAATAAAACGAGGATAAGCGTTAATGCCGATGTTGTACCTGCTATGTAGAAGGGCATCGTTAAGCTTATTTTTGAGAACATACCGCCGATAGCCGGTCCGAAAATAAAGCCTAAACCCGTAGCGGCACCTATAATCCCCATGCCCTTCCCGCGATTCTCCTCTGACGTTATATCAGCAACATATGCCATAACTGTTGGCATATTAGCAGAAGATAACATTCCTCCTATAATTCTTGCAGCAAACAGCATCCAAAGCTGACTTGAAAATGCCGTTAAAAAAAACGAAAGCGACAATCCGGCGATCCCGATTGCAATGACTGGTTTCCGCCCAATTCGATCTGATATTCTCCCCCACACTGGCGCAAAAAGCAGCTGCATTAAGGAATACACAGCCATTAACCAGCCTAGCTGGGCTGGACTTGCCCCGATTTCTTCTGCATAAAAAGGGATGACAGGGATAATAATTCCGAAGCCTACCATTACTAGAAACATAACTAAAAATAAAATAGGCAATGCTTTTTTAGTTTCCAATGAAAATCTGTCCTCTCAGAAAAACTTTTAATTCTATAATTTTATTGTATTATTTTGTGGTATTATTTTCTATCCTAATACATTGTATACCCTGATTCAAATTACATTAAGAAAATGCTCTATTTTTAATAATTGTCGCTATCAATTTATTAATTAAATTGAAACTCCCATCCAAATGAAAAAGAGCAACCGCCCTCCTAATCCAACTTAGGCAGTTACTCAACTTTTTCTATAAATTAGCTATTAGGTTTTCTCTCTTTTCGCTTTTTAATATACCAAACAATAACCAAGACAAATAATATAACGATTAGTGTATAAACGACAGTCGAGAACTTATCCATAATTTCTACAATATACTCCCAATTAGATCCAACCGCGGCTCCTAAATTAACTAAAACTGTATTCCAAATGAGTGTTCCTATAGTTGTAAAAAGTAAAAATAACCAAAAGTTCATATTGGACATTCCAGCTGGGATAGAAATTAAACTCCTAATAAGAGGAATTAATCGACAAAACAGGACAGTCCAAATTCCATATTTATCAAACCAAGCATCTGCACGATAAATATCATCTTTTGTCAAACGCAAAAAACGTCCATACCGATCAATGATTCTTTCTAATCTCTTTACATCCATTAATAAACCAAGACCATACAATATAACAGCTCCCATGACAGAGCCTAATGTTGCTGAGATAATAACACCTGTGACACTTAGATTCATGCTATTTGTCAAATATCCCCCAAAGGTAAGAATAACTTCTGAAGGAATGGGAGGAAAAATATTTTCAACGGCAATTAGTAAAAATACTCCCCAATACCCAAATTGCTCTATTAAATCTTGAATCCAGGATTCCATAAAATCCTCCATTTTCTTAAACTTATAGCTAGCTTTGTTCCTTACTCATACCTAGTGATAGTATCATTTTTTTTCTAAAATAAAAACCAATATGGAATAATACCTCTCAATAGTTTTCAGAACAACAAAAAAACGCTTGGATAGAAAGTATCTAAGCGTTAGATTAATATGAGATTTAGGCTATCTTATGCTAAATATGCTTCACGGACTTCTTCATTCTTAAGCAGCTCATTGCCGTCTCCTTGAAGTTTAATTTCTCCTGTTTGAATCACATAACCTCTATGGGCAATTTGCAGAGCTTGATAAGCATTTTGTTCAACCAGTAAGATGGTTATGCCTTCTTGATTTAGTTCTTTGATGATTTCAAAAATTTGTTCCACAATGATTGGCGCAAGCCCCATTGAAGGCTCGTCTAGCATTAATAAATCAGGTTCCATCATAAGGGCTCGTCCGATGGCAAGCATTTGCTGTTCCCCTCCGCTCATCGTACCGCCCTTTTGCTCAAAACGATCTTTCAACTTAGGAAAATATTGAAAAACCCTTTCCATTCTTTGATCAATTACACTCTTATTTTTTACAGAAAAGGCTCCCATTAATAAGTTTTCCTTGACCGACAGTTTTGGAAAAATCTTCCGGCCTTCTGGCACATGTGCAATCCCCAACAAAGTCGTTTCATGGGCAGGCTTATTTGATATTTCTGATCCGTTATAGACAATGTTACCATTCGTTACTTTCGCTAGGCCGCTAATGGATTTTAAAGTGGTTGATTTTCCTGCTCCATTACTGCCGATAAGAGTAACAATTTCACCTTTATCCACTGCAACATCTATCCCTTTTAAGGCCTGTATCCCGCCATAGTAGGTTTCAACATTTTTTATTTGAAGCATGTTTTATCCCCCTATCCAACCTGAACAGCCCCAGTTCCTAAGTATGCTTCGATAACCTTAGGATTGTTTCGAATGTCTTCAGGCTTTCCTTCTGCAATTTTTTCGCCATGGTCCAGTACAACGATATGTTCAGAAATCTTCATGACCAGCTTCATATCATGCTCAATTAAAATAATAGTCAGATTGAATTCTTCTCTCATTCTTTTGATAAGCTGAGTAAGTTCGTTTGTTTCTTTTGGATTCATACCTGCAGCAGGCTCATCTAGTAATAAGACCTTTGGATCCGCAGCAAGAGCTCTTGCAATTTCTAGCCTTCTTTGAGCACCATAGCTTAGATTGCTTGCTTTCTCATTTAAAAGGGGAGCAAGTCCTACATATTCCAATAATTGATACGCTTTTATTTCAGATGCTCTTTCTTCTTTGCGAATGGCTGGAAGATTGAATAAAATCCCCATAAGTCCTGCTTTTAAATGTGTATGCATGCCTACAAGAACATTTTCGAGAACTGACATTTCATTAAACAAACGGATATTTTGAAAGGTTCTTGATATTCCTTTTTTTGATACCTCATCCGGTTTTAAACCGTTTATTTTTTCATTTTCAAGCAAAATACTGCCGGATGTTGGCTGGTACACACCTGTAATCATATTAAAAAATGTTGTTTTTCCTGCCCCGTTCGGTCCAATCACCGCTGTAATTGAGCTTTTTTCCACCTTCATCGATACATCTTGATTAGCAGTAAGGCCGCCAAATTGCTTTGTTAAATTTTGGACCTCTAAAATAGACATGCATCTACACCTCCTTCGCATTGAGCTTCTCATTTTCAGGTAAAATTCCTAAAGCAGCTTGACTGCTTCCCTCTTGTAAAACCTTTTCATCATAGACACGATTTTTTGCCGGCAAAAGTCCCTTTGGCCTATATAAAGCAAACAAGATTAATAGCAAACCAAATATTAATCTTTGCATTTTAGCCGGTGAAAGGGCATCTGGGATTGAAATTGCCCCTGACAAGCTTAACTGATTCAACCAATTTGTTATTTCAGTTAATACTTGAAGGTTCAGAATCGTCATCACAGCCGCACCTAGAATAACACCTGGGACACTGCCCATCCCGCCTAAGAGTACCATAACTAAAATCGTAATCGACTCGAGAAGAGTAAAGCTTGTAGGATCGACAAAGGCTTGTTTTGCAGCAAATACGACACCCATCATCCCTGAGAAGGAGGCACCGATTGCAAAAGCCATTAGTTTTGTCCGCACTAAAGGAACACCCATCGCTTGAGCAGCAATTTCATTTTCTCTGACCGCTTTCCATGAACGGCCAATTTTTGAATGCTCGAAACGACGGACCGTAAAAATGGTAAATAACAGGAGTACGAGTACAATGTAATAAAATTGACTTGGAAAAAGAAAATCTATTCCAAACAATCGAGGCGGGGTAACAGAAGGAATTCCCATTGCACCGTTTGTAATATTAAGCGGGCGGTCAAGGTTATTAAAAATAATTCTAATAATCTCGCCAAACCCTAATGTAACGATTGCTAAATAATCCCCTTTTACCCGAAGAACCGGAATTCCGAGTAAAATTCCAAACAACGCTGCAACTAAACAGCCCAAAATAATAAAGATCCAAAAGCTTTCTCCTGAAAGTGGAAACGTACCAAACGGCATAAAATTCGAAGCTTGGGCTGTAGCAAAAATCCCATATGTGTATGCTCCAACAGCAAAGAAGGCGACAAATCCCAAGTCAAGAAGACCAGCCATTCCAACGACAATATTTAATCCGAGAGCCATTGCTATATAGATTCCAACAAGTGTAGCAACTTCCATATAGGATTGATAGGCATCTCCTTGACTTGCTGTGAACGGGAGTAGAAACACAAGAACAATTCCCGCAATCAGCCATTTCGTCAGATTTTTGAAATTTGTAAAATATAGCAATAACAAGGAAGATAATAATAGCAGGAATGCAGTAACTGACCTTTGTGCCATAAATAAACTTAATGAAGAAACTCCGATGTAAATTAAAAGAAAAATTCCATGTGCCATTTTGTTTTGTTTATATTTATCCCATAGAGTTTTCATTCTTCCCACCTACACTTTCTCAGCGACCGGTTTGCCAAGTAGACCCTCCGGCTTAAAAAGTAACACGATGATCAAGATGGCAAAGGCAAAGACATCTTTGTATTCGGCACCGAATAATCCACCGGTTAATAGTGTTAAATTGGCAGATGCAAACATTTCCATTACTCCGAGCAACAGCCCCCCTAGCATAGCACCACGAATATTTCCGATGCCGCCTAATACTGCTGCTGTAAATGCCTTTAACCCTAGAATAAACCCAATATACGGATCGATTGTTCCGTATTGTACGGCAAATAGTACCCCCGTTGCTCCACCTAGAGCAGACCCAACAAAAAAGGTGATTGAAATGACCTTATTCACATTGACTGACATTAAGGAAGCAGTTTCACGATCTTGAGCTACAGCCCTCATAGCCATTCCCCATTTTGTTCGATTAACAAAGAAGTCAAGACCAATCATCATAATTATGGCCGTTACAAGCACAATAACAAATGATGTTTTAATAGATGCATCGTTAAAAATAGAGCTAATGGAAGAAGCTTTAATTGAAATTTGATTTGTAAAAAGACTTGGTCCCGTTACGATAAAGTTTCCTTTTTTCAATTCAGCTATGAATCTCACAATATCTTGTAATAAAAACGAAATACCAATTGCAGTGATAAGGGGGATTAATCTAGGTGCTTTTCGTAACGGTCGATACGCTACTCGTTCAATCCCCATCCCTATAAAGCCAGTTAGGATAGCTGTTAATAAAAGTACCGTAATCAGCATAACAATTGCAGGCACCGCTGAAACCCACCCTATTCCTGTCAAAACGATGAGAATCGCTGTACCGATAAAAGCACCTGTCATAAAGATCTCACCGTGAGCAAAATTGATTAATTCTAATATCCCATAAACCATCGTGTACCCTAAAGCAATTACAGCATACACAGCTCCTAAGGTCAGACCGTCAATTAAAACTTGAGGGATTGTTTGCAATAATTCAGTCAGCATACGTTACCTCCTCTTTCAAATGTAGAAAATAGAAAAGCGTAAGCGCCTTGGTCACCCCCGACAAGCACAAGACGATCCTCACGGAATGGTGTACTTTACCTTTCTGGGAGGATTGGCTTGTGACCTCGAGGGGGTAGGCGCTGGAGGCTAGACAAAGAAGGGTATTTTCCCAATAGAATGGGTTATACCCCTTTCAGCCAATGAATCTTATTTATTTATTTCACCTACAGCTTGTGGCGGATAGCTAACTTCTGCAAATTGATAAATAAATACTTTAGCAAAATCATTGTCTCCTATATCGTCAAAGCTAACTTTTGTCAGAACACCTTGATAGTCCTTCACGGCGCGAACGGCATCTCTTACTTGTTCACGTGTTGGCAATTTGTTGTCATTTGCTTTTATCGAATCTTCAATCGCTTTTAAAACTAGCCCCATTGTGTCATAACCGTAAACTGAGTAGGATTCCGTATTTTTATTAAATGTGGCTTTGTATTTTTCTATGAATTTTTTACCTTCTTCAGTTTTAGTAGAATCCCCTGCTAAAGCAGTGATGTACGTATTTTTAACGGCATCTCCAGCAATTTCAACAAGAGTAGAAGAATCCAGTCCATCTCCCCCTAAAAACGGAACATCGATGCCTTTTTCGCGGGATTGTTTAATTAACAGACCTGCTTCTGAATAGATTCCTCCGAAGAATACTAAATCTGGCTTCTTGGAAAGAATTTGGTTAACAACACCATTGAAGTCTTTTTCTCCGACTGTAATCCCTTCAAACCCAAGAATTTCAGCACCTTTTTCTTCCGCTGCTTTCTTGAAAGCTTCTGCTAGACCAGTACCATATGCTGTTTTATCTTGAACAACAAAGATTTTCTTTGCATTTAATGTGTTAACTGCGAATTCAGCGCCTGCTGGACCTTGAAAGTCATCACGAGCGACGATTCGGTTGACAGTTTTTAATCCTCTATCCGTAACATCTGTTGCTGAGTTAGCAGGAGAAACCATCGGGATCGCATATTTTTCATATACTTCTGATGAAGGAATCGCCACACCTGAGTTAAAGTGACCGACAACAGCGAGGATCGATTTATCTGAACCAATTAATTGTGCATTGGCCACGCCTTTTTTTGGATCCGCTTGGTCATCATAAGGAACAAGCTGCAACTCAAAACCCAATTCTTTAAATTTGGCCTTTTCTTCGTCTAATTTAAGCTGTGCACCTAATTTAATAGCTTCCCCTATCGTTGCACTTCCACCTGAGAGCGGAGTCTGTGTAGCAATTTTTATAACGGCCGAATCCTTTTGCTCACCTGAACCTGAGCTTCCTGTTTCTGTTTTTTCAGCACAGCCAGCTAATATACCTGCTATTAAACCTCCAGTTAACAATAGTGCCAAAGACTTTTTAAACTTCATACTGACCCTCCTATTTTCTTCTTTTTGAAATACAAGCCTTCTCCCTATATATATTTCTTAGAAGTAAAAGTAGGACTATTTAGTATAATATTTTTCGAATACTCAGTCCCCAATGCATGTCATAGTACCTACTCATTTTTATATCATTTACCTTTATACCCTTTTGGAAAAAATAGAAAAAAAGCCCAAGTTGCGGACAATGCCGCCTCTTTGGCTTTTTTTCTTAGTTAGTATTAATTATGTTAATTCAATTTGGCGTGTTTCCCTGCCAAGAAAAACAAGGGTAATAACACCAATAATGATGCTCACACAAAATATGCCGAATATGAAGCCAATTGAATAGCCTGCAGCAACAAGTGAACCCACAAGCAGCGGTCCAAGTATTCCTCCCACCCGGCCGATGGATGCGGCCATTCCAGAGCCAGTGCCGCGAATGACAGCCGGATATTGTTCCGGAGTATAGGCGTACAATGCACCCCACGCTCCTAGGTTAAAGAATGACAATAAAATTCCCGCTGTTATAAGAACGGCTGTCGTTTCAGCGTTGCCGAAAACAAGAGCTGAACCGGCTGTGCCAAGTAAATAGACAGCAAGCACAAATTTCCGTCCTACACGTTCAATAAGCCATGCTGCTGTAAAGTAACCCGGCAGCTGAGCGAGTGTCATGATCAAAACATATTCAAAGCTTTGAATCATGTTAAAACCCTTCATGACCATGACACTTGGAAGCCATAGGAACATGCCATAGTATGAAAAAACGACTGTAAACCAGACAGTCCATAACACCAAGGTGGAGCGGGCATATTTTTTAGACCAGACATCGCGAACGTTTTGTCTAACCGTCCGTTTTTCCACTTTTTTTGGTGAAAATGCTGGAGAATCCGGCAGATTTAAACGCAAGTAAATGGCATAAAAGGCAGGAAGTGCACCGAGAATAAGTGCGATTTGCCAACCAAATGAAGGAATAACAAAATATGAAATAATAGCAGCAAGCAACCAGCCAAACGCCCAAAAACTTTCAAGCAGAACGACAACCCGCCCACGATCTTTAGCTGATACACTTTCCGAAACGAGTGTTGAGGCGACAGGCAATTCTCCTCCAAGCCCCATCCCAACGAAAAAGCGTAAAATTAGAAATGCTGCAAGTGTTGTTGTGAATGCTGAAAATCCGCTTGCAAGTGAAAACATGAGCAAAGTAATGATAAAAATATTCTTTCTACCAATACGGTCAGCCCACAAACCAAAAACTAACGCACCTACAGCCATCCCAATTGAATTAACACTTCCAATCCAGCCCATTTGAGCTGGTGTCAAGCCCCATTCAGTTTTAAGTGCTACGATAATAAATGAAAGCATACCGACATCCATTGCATCGAACATCCATCCTAGCCCTGCAATGCCTAGTAGCTTTCTCTGTGAAATTGTTTTCTCTGCCATGTTGTTCTCCCCCTGTCTTGACAGTTGTCATTACCAGATTACTATAGAAGGATTTCATAAAAAAAACAAGTACTTTTTCATTAATTATTATTTTTTCTATATTTTTCTAAGTTAAACCAAATAGTAAAAAAATCTTTAACACACAAATAATAATGGTTTGGTTATCGAATAGATTCCATTTTATATGGTGATAAATTGTTAAGTCACAGAGGGACAGAAAAAAAAGTTTCCAAAAACTTCAAGGAACTTCTCCTACATAATTTAATTACAATCTCATATATATTGTTTGCAAGACTTGATGTTTGTTTGGTAAAGTTTAGGATGATCAATACGTCAAGAGGTGCCTTCTCCAATGAATAAGTTTCGGCTTGCAGAAGTAAAAAATGTACTATGCCATCCATTTACCTTGATCATGCTTGTTCTTTTTTTAAAAATTACAGCTTTTCAAATTGTTATTTTTGATAACAAATCCATTTTCCACATTCTGTTAATAGAGTTTCCAATGTGGGCACTTGGCTTAACCATCTTCATTCTTTTAAGTAAAAAACGAAAATGGCTAACGATCTGGCTTTATAATCTTGGCTTATCTGTCCTTTTTATCGTTGTTGTTTTCTACACAAGATATTTTTCAACAGTCCCTTCCTATTATGATGTAAAACAAATCTACCAATCAAACTCTGTCAAAGGGACAGTTGCTTTGCTTGGGACTCCTTATGATTTCTTATTTTTCTTAGATGTAGCATTGATTCTTCCGCTAATCTGGTATTTTACAAAATCAAATAGACGAAACAATTTCTTAAATGCAAAAAGATGGGCGATCGGATTAAGCTGTTTAGGATTCGCTACTACCGTTCTTGCCTTTTTCTATCCTTTAGTGGATGTATCCTATTTCGCCAAAAAGCATGGATATATTCAATCCCAATTTGTGCAATTGTATGAACGCGGGTTTGGCACAGCCTTTGCTCAAAATGAACACTTATCAGATGAGGAGTTAGCGAAATTAAAAGGCAATGTGTATGTGCCTTTTACTGAGCATCGAACTTATGGCATTGCAAAGGATCGTCATGTATTTGTGATTCAAGTAGAATCCTTACAGGAATTCACTATTAATCAAACGATTGAGGGACAGGAAATAACGCCGCATCTAAATGACCTCTTGAAGGATAGTGCTTATTTCAATAATGTGTATCAGCAAATTGGCGCTGGCAACACATCGGATGCAGAGTGGCTTATGCATACATCCCTTTATCCAGAGGGCATGGATCCAACTGTAAATGTCATTGATGGCAATAAGATCCCCTCACTAGTCCGCACGTTGAAAAAA
The DNA here is from genome assembly GCF_036965225.1 of Bacillus sp. JJ1474. Lineage (NCBI taxonomy): Bacteria > Bacillati > Bacillota > Bacilli > Caryophanales > Bacillaceae > Bacillus > Bacillus sp. JJ1474. The sequence goes on from NZ_JBALPC010000035.1 coordinate 29,564, forward strand.
CATGGTTATGGAACGGCTACCTATCATGCGGATGATATTACTTATTGGAGCCGTGATAAATTATATCCTGCACTTGGTTTTGACTATGTATATACAAACAGTGAAATCCCGAACGAGAAACTAATTGGCTTCGGCCCAGCCGATGAAATATTATTTAACTTTGTCGTGTCACAATTACCAGACCAGCTGGAATCACAGGAAAAAATGTATTCAAATATCATCACCCTTACAAGTCATACCCCTTTCGAAATGCCAGCTGAAATGGAATATCTTAATTTGCCCGAAGAATTTAATGGGACATATGTCGGAAACTATTTACAATCAGTACGCTATACGGATGAACAAATCGGATTGTTTATCCAAAAACTAAAGGATCTTGAGATTTATGAGGATTCGATTTTGTTAATATACGGAGACCATTCAGGATTACACGGAGCACCCGTAACAGAAAAGGACCAGGAGTTGTTAAAGGAAACGCTAGGTCATCGCTATAATCTCCATGACCGCTTTACTGTACCTGTTCTTTTCACCGCGCCGGATATTTTTATGGGGGAAACTTACTCTAGACTTGGCGGTCAAATAGACCTCATGCCAACCCTTCTAAACCTTCTTGGAATTGAGCATGATAGGCAAATGATCGGCCATAATCTTTTTCAATACGAAAATAACCTTATTGGGATGCGTTACTATATGCCCGGCGGATCGTTTATCAGCAATAACATACTGTATACTGCACCAAGTGCTAAGCACCCTGCTTCGTTATATGATCGAAAAACCATGAAGAAATCCAAGAACACAAAAGAATTGCAAAAAAAGATTAATAACACCTTGCAAATTCTTCAGTATTCGGACTATATACGAAAAGAGCCATTAAAGTAAACTTAAGATAAATCAGGACCAAATCTATTTTTGATTCGGTCCTGATTTTTTTGTAATAATTATTTAAACGGTTGCAGCACCCTTAACCTTCTTTATATTATGAAAATAATAATATTATTAAATGAATTTATTAAAAGCATCAATAAAACATCCAAAAATAAACTATTTTGGAATAAGAATTTTTTTAAATGCGAAATACTATTTTTTGTTGAATTTAGTATGCGTTTTTAATGTTTTATGATATATTTGTTAAATATTCGTAAAACATCAATAATCAGAATATAGGGAGTGATTGGAAAATGAAGAAATTCAGTTTATTTAGTTTATTTGTTATCCTTAGCCTTCTACTTGCTGCTTGTGGCACAGATAAAAGTGAAGGAAAGTCAGGAGAAGGTTCATCTAGTGATGATTCTAAAGTATATAAAGTTGGAATTGATACTACTTATCCTCCTTTTGAATTTGAAGAAGGCGGAGAATACAAAGGAATTGATATTGAAATAATCAATGCTATTGCAGAAAGCCAAGGAATTAAAATTGATTTAAATCCAATGGATTTCGGCGGAATCATTCCAGCTATGCAAGCTAACCAGCTTGATATTGCCATTGCAGGTATGAGTATTACAGAAGAGAGAAAGAAAATTGTTGATTTCTCAGAACCATACTTTGATGCTGGTATTACATTAGTCGTTAAAAAGGACAATAGCGATATTACAACTTTAGATGACCTTAAAGGCAAAACAGTAGCTGTAAAAAAAGGAACTTCAGGTGCACTATTTGCACAAGAAAATGCTGATAGCAAAGGCTTTAAAGTCGTTCAATTTAATGACAGCCCAGCTATGTTCCAAGAAGTAGCAAACGGAAATGCTGATGCTCTTATTGAAGATTATCCAGTTATCGCTTATGCAATCGCTCAAAAAGACCTTGGATTACAAATTGCTGGTGACCGCTTAAATAACGACCAATACGGTATTGCTGTATTAAAAGGCAAAAATCAAGAAGTTCTAGAAAAGATCAACAAAGGTCTTGCTGAACTTAAGGAAAATGGAAAATATGATGAAATTCTAAAAACTTACCTTGGTGAGTAATAATTCTAGGAAACAAACATAAAAGCGCGCCCTCAAGCGCGCTTTCTTTTGAAAGGAGATGACTTCAAGATGGAGACAATTTTATCTGTTCTTCCTTATTTATTAAAGGGACTGCAAGTAACTGCCTATATTTTTATCATTGCAATCATTCTTGGCTTTTTAATTGGACTTGTTATGGCATTATTTAGACTTTCCCCGTTTAAGATTCTTAATATTATTGCAAAGATATTTGTCGATGCGATCCGCGGAACACCGTTTATTGTTCAATTATTTTTTATATACTTTGGATTAAATACATTAGGCTTTATTTCATTGAACAATACAACAGCAGGGATTATTACGGTTGCTATTAATGCTGGTGCTTACTTTTCAGAAATCATCCGTGCAGGAATACAATCTATTGATAAAGGTCAGACCGAAGCGGCAAGATCTATTGGGTTAACAGGATCTCAGTCTATGCGTTATATTGTACTTCCTCAGGCTTTTAGAAGAATGCTTCCCACCATTACGAATCAATCAATTATTAGTTTAAAGGATACCTCCCTACTTTCAATCATTGGAATTGCAGATTTAACACAGCAAGGCCAGATTCAATCCGCAGCTACTTTTGATGCATTTAACATATGGCTTGCCGTTGGTGTCATTTATTTTATTGTTATTTATTTAATTTCCTTGCTTGCTAGCTTCCTAGAAAGGAGATTTGAATTACGATGAGTATTATACAAATAAAAAATCTAAAAAAGTCATTTGGCCAGTTAGAAGTATTAAAAGATATTAACGCTGATATTAAAGAAAAAGAAGTAGTTTGCGTAATTGGACCTTCTGGCTCTGGAAAAAGCACCTTTTTACGGTGCATGAATCGTCTTGAAGATATTACGGGCGGTCAGGTCATCATTAACGGACATGACATTACAGATTCAAAAATAAATATAAACAAGGTCAGACAAGAGGTTGGAATGGTTTTCCAACAATTTAATCTATTCCCTCACAAAACAGTCATGGAGAACATCACACTTGGCCCGATAAAGATTCACGGAACAACAAAAGAGGCTGCTCAGAAAATTGCACTTGATCTTCTAGATAAGGTTGGGCTTGAAGATAAGGCCAATAGCTATCCAGGGGAATTATCTGGCGGTCAGAAGCAGCGTGTTGCCATCGCTAGAGCTTTAGCTATGAATCCAAAAATCATGCTATTTGATGAGCCGACATCTGCACTTGACCCTGAAATGGTCGGTGATGTGTTGGAGGTAATGAAGCAGCTGGCTAAAGAGGGAATGACCATGGTAGTTGTAACACATGAAATGGGATTTGCCCGTGAAGTAGGTGACCGGGTTATCTTCATGGACGGCGGTTATATCGTGGAAGAAAATGAACCAAATGAGTTATTTGGGAACCCTCAGCATGAACGTACGAAGGCATTTTTAAGTAAGGTATTGTAAAATTAATGTTCAATATTAATTCAACTTTTTTCTTTTTAATAATAACAAGGCTGCCCCCATTTCGTATCTTGAGGGGGCAGCTCTTTTTATCCTTTCAAAAATTTTTGAATAAATCATTTTCATTTTTCCAAATATAATAGTTGAAACATTTTAAGTCCTTTGTCATACTATATATGAGTATATATTCATATATGAAAATAGGAGGTTTTACTATGGGTCACCACCATGGTAATGCTCATGGACATAACCACTCTCATGGAAGCATTGAAAATAAAAAAGCGTTATTTATAGCCTTTCTCTTAATAGCTGCATTCATGGTTGTTGAGGTAATTGGCGGGATTATGACAAATAGCTTGGCACTTCTTTCCGATGCAGGCCATATGCTTAGTGATGCAGCGGCATTGGGCTTGAGTCTATTTGCCATTAAACTTGGAGAAAAAAAGGCTTCAGCTTCAAAGACTTTTGGCTATAAAAGGTTTGAAATCATTGCTGCTGCATTAAATGGAATTACACTCATTCTTATTTCACTTTATATTTTTTATGAAGCCTACCACCGCTTTTTCAATCCCCCTGAAGTTCAAAGTGTCGGAATGTTGATTGTTTCTTCCATTGGATTATTAGTCAATATTCTTGCAGCTTGGATTTTAATGCGGGGGGATAAAGAGGAGAATTTAAATGTCCGAAGTGCCTTTCTTCATGTAATTGGAGATATGCTTGGATCGGTAGGCGCCATCATTGCCGCACTGCTAATGATGTTCTTCGGATGGGGAATAGCTGACCCGATTGCCAGCGTCATTGTAGCCGGTCTCATCATCGTAAGCGGCTGGAGGGTAACGAAGGAATCCTTGCACATTTTGATGGAAGGCTCCCCCGTTCACATTGAGATTGAGAAGGTCAAGACAGCTCTTCATAAAATTCCTTTCGTCAATACGGTTCATGATATTCATATTTGGTCGATTACATCTGGAATGCCGATGTTAAGCTGCCACCTTGTCATTGAAAATGATGGGATCCATGATGTCATTTTGCACCATGCCCAATCCATTCTCCACGATGACTTTGGGATTGAGCATAGTACCATTCAGGTTGAAAAAATAGAATTCGGCTGCCCGAATCATCATGGAAGCTGTAATTAATGATGGTTCGCATGTTCAATTGTTTGTTTTAATATATCCATCACATGATCATCATCACAAGAATAAAAAAGGGACGTACCTTCTCGTCTAAATTTGACTAAGCGTAAATTTTTCAGGAAACGAAGCTGGTGTGATACGGTTGATTGGAGCAATGATAGACTTTCAGCAATTTCATTTACCGAATGCTCCCCTTCAAATAATAAATGCAGGATCCGGATTCGAGTCGGATCTGATAAGGCTTTAAAGGTTTGAGATACAATAAAAAGAGTCTCCTCATCAAGCTCCTTTGACATATAAGGCTGTTTTTCCTGTTCCAAAGTTTTCATCCTCCCTGAGGCTGTTCTATAAGGTGCCTGGCTCCACGATAAACATCATCATGAATCGTGGTGCCTGGCATCTTTGCTTTAGGACAGCCCCTATTCATTAACATATTGAAAATCTGCAATTTCGCTTTGCAATTGAAGTGATTTAGGAATAATTAAATATACAGCTAATACTCCATCTCCAATGACATCATTAATTGGATGTTGACCGGTAAATTGATTAATCGTAAATTCTTTTCTGGCTACAGAAATATTTATTATTTGATGGTTAGGATAGTTTATATTTAGTCTATCATCGTTTAACCCGAAATTAACAGGGGGTATTTTATTCGAAAAATCAAATCCGCCCACAATCAAACCATCCGTATAAACACGAGCTTCGATTACACCATCATCATCGTCTTTTCGCTCCACATAAATACGGTCAGCATACCCCGTTATTTCAATATTAAGTGTGTTTTTTGCATAATCATAAGTCTTTGCATGAATTAATTGCCTGCCCTCTAATTGATCAACATTCCCTTCATGTAAAGAATTGTAGAAATGATCTCTTGCCCAATCTTCATTCCAATTTTCCTTCGCCTCCCGACTAGCAGCACGGTCTTGCGGCAATAACGCCAGATAAAATCCAGAAATCAGGAGCACACCAACATATATCATTAGCAGCCAATGCGTAACCTTTACAGTAATAAACTTTCTCTTTGCATTTAAGCTAGTAACAATCATAACCAGGATAATAAATGCAGCAAACAGCAATAAGGTTCCCATGATATTCATCGTCTAACCTCCATCCGATTTAGGATTCCAATGGATCCAATGAAAAATAAGGCAGACGTAACGGTCATTTTTATAATGAACAATCCGATGGATGATTCCTGAAGGTAGACTTGAAAAATATTTACTAAAAATGGCTCCCTATTCATGAAACCATCAAGGAACATCAATCCTATAATCAGGACAGGGATTAAAACAACAAACAGCTTGCTTATTTGTACGAGTGACCCAATAAAATAGCCAATTGCGCTGATACAGAACAAATATAGAATCGTTGCGACAACACCAAGAAGAAATTCTGCAGTTGTTATCGGCATGTTATTAAACTGTTCACCAAAGAAAATATACCTTACAACTAAAGGTAAGCTTCTAGCTAACATCGCCGTAATTCCGCCGAGGATGCTTGCTGAAAATAGAAAGATGATATTGGCTAAGCTGCTGCTCAGACGATTAGTTACGAACGTAAAATCAAAATGACGATGGGGCTTCGTTGTAATCGTAATACCGGTAACTAAAGCCCAAATCATTGTGAAAGCAATGACAACATCTGCAGATAAATAATTAACACTTAAAACCATGCGATCTGATGAAGAATGAAATGAATGGGCCCCACCCATTGAAAACAGCATAGCTAGCAGCTGAATTCCGACAAGGGCACTAAATGAATCGATATTCGCCTTTAGCTTGAACAGATATTGCCTTTTTACAATATCCGTTAAATTAACGGCCCTTAAAGACATCGTCAATTCCCCCCTTCGTTTCGTTCGTTAAGTAGACACATAGATCACTAGGAGCAACAGCAGTAACCTCCACTCCTGCAAGTTTCGCTTTCTGCAATTCGGTCTCTAAGAAATCATTTCTCACAATCGCGTACAGTGTGTTTCCTCCAATCAGCTTTTCATAAACAATCTCACGGTCCTTAATCAACTCTTGAATCACGATTGTTTCCCCTTTTAAACCGATGCTCCATTCCTTTAGTTCTTCCATCGGCATATGCAAATGATTTCTTCCATCCTTAATCAAAAGAACATCCTCCAACAAATCTTCAATCTCATCTAAATGATGGCTAGAGATGATAATGCTCCTTGGATGTGCAAGATAGTCCTTAAGCAAGGCACGATAGAAATCCTTCCTGACCGCTGCATCCATTCCTGTTGTAGGTTCGTCAAAGATCGTTAATGATGGACGGGCTGCTAAACCAACAATGGCATTGAATGTACTAGTCTTCCCTTTTGAAAGGCGATTGTGATAATGCTTTGGGTCAAGGGAAAAATAATTAATCAGGCGTTTGGCCAATTCCATATCCCAATTTGGATAGAATCTGCTCGCCTCCTCTAATAATTCATAGAGCTGAAGGGCTGGAGGAAAGTTCATCTGGTCATCTACAAATATGGAATTCACTGAGACATTTAAACTGTTAAAAGGGCGTTCCGAAAAAACCTCAATGTCTCCCGATGTTTCTTTAATGAAACCAGCAATTATTTTAAGTAAAGTCGTTTTGCCGACTCCATTTCGGCCAATTAATCCAGTGATTGTATTTTCTTCAATTGTAAAAGAGAGATTATTTAAAACCTTTCTCCGAAAATAGGTCTTCGTCAAGCCCTTGCACTCTATCACCTTCATTGCTCACCCTCCCCAGATTGTGCATCCTTTATCATTTCAATTAATTCTGTTTTACTAATATGCAAGCGATTTGCCTCTAACACAATTTCCTGCACTAACCGCTTCAATGTTTGATTTTTTCGTTTATTCATGATCTGTTCTTTTGCATTCATTGTGACAAACATGCCCAGCCCCCTTTTTTTGTAGAGGATGGCTTCATCAACTAAAAGATTAAGTCCCTTTGCAGCAGTTGCCGGATTGATGGTATACATTTCAGCTAATTGATATTGGGAATAGACTTTATCATCTTTTTTAAAATGTCCATTCATAATCTCCGTTTCAATCCATTCCGCAATTTGTATATAAATAGGCTTTGTTCCGTCTGTATTAAGAATCGTCACCGCCTCCTCACATATAGTACATTACTGTTGTAATGTACTATATAATAAATTGGAAAATAAATCAAGTTTAGGAGCTAAAAGGGGAAAAGAGCGGAGTAAAATATATAGAAGCTTTTCATTGCCCGTAAGTTTCTGCATGACCCTTTTGGAGTTAATGAATAGTCCTTTCTTTTACCGCAGGATTCCTTTTTTTCCTTC
>NZ_JBALPC010000035.1:37597-46102 GCF_036965225.1 Bacillus sp. JJ1474
TTCCTCTTTTTCCTTTTTCGGTAAATGAACAGCTCTTTCTTTTACCGCGGGATTCCTCTTTTTCCTTCTTCGGTAAATGAACAACCTTTTCTTTTTACGTAATTCCGTTATTTGTTACTGTGATCTTTCCAATTACGATCATCGCAATCATTGGAAAAATATTGCTTCCTATGGATTTTTCTGATAATATAAATTTCTTATCACTCATGCTCCAACGTACTTCCCCATTGCGGCTGAAAATGAAATGGGAGGAAGATTGAATGTCATCTCAACAACACCCCGATTTTCCAGCAGAAATTCAACGATTAGATTTTACGAAAAAGTATATGGATGTCGTCATCAAGACCGCTGAATCAAGTAAAGACCAGTTTCAAGAAAACATGAAGGAGGCTTTCCAAGATGTAGACTGGCTGGAATCGAGCTTAAGCTATTCTTCACTATTAACGAATGCCAGATTTTTCGAAATGTCTCGTGATGAATTAAAAAGCTTAAAAAACGCTCGAAACAAACCTTATTTTGCCAGAATTGATTTTCAAAGACAGGATCTTAAAGACGAGGAAATTCTCTACATCGGAAAGACTTCCTTATATTCAAGGGAAAATCAGGAGCAAATCATTGTGGATTGGAGATCACCGATTGCCAATCTTTATTATGAAGGCAGACTTGGCGAGGTTCATTACGATTCCTACGAGGAAAGCTTTAACGGCTATTTATCTTTAAAGCGGCAATTTATGATTGAGGAAGGCAAGCTCGAAGAAATTCGTGATATTGATTTAACCACGACAGATGAATTACTTCAAGAATCGCTTTCCAAAAGCTCAAGCAACCGCCTTACAGAAATTATCTCAACGATACAGGAAGAGCAAAATCGAATTATCCGGGCCGACTTAAACAAGCCTATTATTGTTCAAGGGGCTGCCGGCAGCGGAAAAACAACGATTGCCCTCCACCGGATCAGTTATTTTATTTATCAGTACAAGGAAAACTTTGCACCAGAGCAGCTGATGATCTTAGCGCCAAGCCGCTTGTTTATAGATTACATATCTGAAGCGCTGCCTGAACTAGGTGTTGAGAGAGTTCGGCAAACCACTTATCAGGAATATGTGCAAGTATGCCTTGGTCAAAAGCTTAATATGGTCAATAATAATAAATTGGTTCGGCTGCTGGAAGAGCCCGAAAGCAAGGATTCCCAAATTTCAGCTTGGATTTCATCAGCAAAGGGATCTCCCATTTTCCATGTAATTTTATCCAACTACCTAACAAGTATTTATAAAACATTTTTTCCTACGGAAGATTTCGTAATCGATAAATTTCGCCTATTCAGCTACAAGAAGTTTATTCATCTCTTTAAGACCGACTATAACTATCTTCCTCTTTTTAAAAGGCTGGATAAACTAAAGGCCGTTTTGCAAAATGACGTGGCGAAAAAGAAGAAAAACTTAATTAACAAAATCGAAACCTTTTATGATGAACGGATAGAAAGTGCTCTTTATCGTGGAAAGGATCCGGAGAGAAGGAGACAGTATGTTTCTTATGCACTAGACAAAAAAGCACTAAGGCTTGAGGAAATCAGAAAGGCCATTCGTAATGCTGTCCCTGCCTATATGAAAAAGTTTCCGAAAAAAACGCTCCTACAGTATTATCACGAGCTTTTTAATGATCCTATTAAGCTTTGCCAATGGGCCGAGGGCGGTCTCTCCGAACAGGAAGCAGAATTGTTATGCGAGTATAGCCAGACCCTTTTTGCAAAAAAGAAATATGAAAGAGAAGACCTTGCTCTGTTGCTTTATTTGCAGGTAAACCTTTTTGGCATTCCAAAAGAGTTTAAAGCCAAAAATATTGTCATTGACGAAGCACAGGATTACAGCTTCATGGAGCTGCTATCCCTTAAGAAAGCACTTGATACTGATATGTTTACGCTAGTGGGTGATCTTGCACAAGGAATTCATTCCTATAGAGGCTTAACATCGTGGAATGGAGTTTTAGAGGACATTTTTCCGCGAGCTACCTACACAGAATTGCAAAAAAGCTACCGAACAACCGTTGAGATTATGGAGAAAGCAAACGAGCTTTTAAAGCTTCTTCCCTACTCTTTTCCGAAAGTTGAACCCGTTGTCCGGCATGGAGAACCGCCTAGGTTTATAAAAAGAAAAATCGGAAAAGAACTTGTTCATCAAATTGAAGAGCAAGTAACTAGTCTAAAAGAGGAAATCTATAAAACTTTCGCGGTCATCGGCAAAACCATGAAAGATTGTCAGCTTCTTTATTCGCTTTTCGAGAAGCATTCAGATGAACCTGTCACACTGCTCGCAGAACAAGCAAAGATCCCGAAAGATGAAATTGTGATTGTTCCATCTTTTTTAGCAAAGGGGTTGGAATTTGACGTTGTTATCATAATTTCACTTGAAGAATCATTCTGTCGCGACTCTGAACTAGATATTAAGCTTCTTTATGTGGCCATGACAAGACCACTGCATCGGTTGTATTTTTATGGAGAAAGGGATGGGGATTTTATTATTGCGTAAATTAATCTGAACTTTTTTCAAAATTGAACAAAATTTAGAACAGGAAAAATCAGGACTTCTATTAATTGGAGTCCTGACTTTTAGTTTTCCCTTCGTTTTTTGCTCATTTTCTAAACATCACCTAAGATCGATTTTATCTTTTCTTGCTTCTCATTCTCATCCAAATACTCAAATAAGCCCAATTGGTTTCCCCATGAGTCTTGAAAGGTCCCCCATTTAGCAGGAACACCTTCCCTTTCGAATATCTCAAATTCCTCTATTTTTAATTCCTTCACTAATCTATCTCTTTCTTTTTCCAGATTTGAAACACCTAATCGGATCGGGCCGCTCCCCTCTGCAGGAAATCCTTCTGCCACTTGCAGCCAACAGCCGGGAATGACCTCCCATTCGGCAAAGCCTTGATGAGGACTAAAATCAGGTTGCCTATTTAATAATGTTTGGTACCATGTTTGGCCTTTTTCGAAATCATTTACTCTGATTTGAATCGTTATTTCATAAACCAATCTACTAGCCCCCTCAACCTAAAAGCGATAATCCTCTTTGCACACAATACCATACTCAAGGTACATCTTTAACAAAGCCAGTGCTTCTCCCCATCCAACTGCACAGCCTATACAAGCTGAAAGATCGGTGGAAGATGTGGAATAGCCAGCCTCTTCTAAAAGTAAAAGTGTTCCTTCTTGATAAGGCTGCATTTCAAACTTTACAGTAGTTGGATTTTTGCCAGGGGACTATTGAAAGAAAACAATCTATTCGGAACGGAGCCAAAATTTCCCCGCCGTCTTCAATATCCTCTTTATTTACACCGTAGTTGGACCATCTTAAGGTTATTATCCCTTCCCATTCTCATCCAAGTGTAAAACTGTATGATCTGTAAACCATGCATTCCAGCCCTCTGCCGTAGTTAAAGTTTCATAAACCTTATCTAAGGAAGCCTTTATGTATGTTTGATGATTAATCATTATCTCACTCGGAAAATTCTACAATTTCAATTTGGTTCCCCACAGGGTCTTCAATGATCGTGTAACGGCCAGGGGGGCAAGGTCTTGGTTCATCAAACAAAATTTTCACACCTTTAGATTTAAAATCAGCGATATCCTTGTCAAGATCCTTTGACAGTACACCTAATAGTACATTTTGCTTTGGCTCCTGATAAGCCTCCTCGTCTTCCTCTAACACAACTGGTATTTCATCATGTTTAAGACTAACAATCTTATCTCCATAATATTTTGAAACCTCGAAACCTAATACATTAGTATAAAAACCAACGGACTCTTGAAGATTTTTGACACGAACAGTAAGCACACAAACTTTATTTAACATGACATCTCCTCCTTCTTTAAACACCATTTTACCGAAAAATTAATCATTTAATTTCTTCTAGATTGCTCATTTTCAAATAAAAGCATTGGCAAATTAATTAAAATAGGCGGGTCATAAGGCATTGGTTCTCTTAAATTAATAGTTACTTCCGCTATCGTTTCTTTTTTAACTTTAATTGCATGATCAAATTTCCCTCGCAGTGATTTATTCAGTACGAAATAATCTTTCGGGTTTTTGCTCCAATGAATGGCAGCAGCCAATATGAAAAAGGTGCCTTCCGGAACTTTGGAAAAAATATATGTTCCTCCATTATTCAAAACACCTCCCAAAATCGGCCTTTGGTCAGGTATTGGGCGTGGAAACAGTCCAACAAAAATTAATCCTTTAAATGTTAGGGGTGAGTTTATATGACAAGTGATTGTTGAGGATACTGTTAGTTGGGATGGATAACCGCTCTTGTCATTGTATTGATGAATATAGTGATATAAAAAATCAGATTTGGTCTTAAATTGGTTTGGGGATTGTCCTACAAATTGTTTAAAACGCGAACTAAAAGACCCAATACTTTTATAGCCTACGCTTAATAAAGATTTTAGTATCGAGTTCGATGGGCTTGATAAAATCTCCTTGCATGCCTCAATCCGTAATGCAGATAAAAAATGTCTAGGTGTTACCCCTGTCACTTCCTTAAAACCTCTTAAGAAATGATAAGTACTATAGCCGAATTTAGCAGCTAACTCTTCTGAAGTAATTTCTTCCTCCAAGTGATTTTTCATATATTCAATCGACTGCTCAACAGCATTAAAAAGTTCCTTATCCATTCCTCTCACCCTATTTCATTTTAGAGAAATTCCATATGCCTTTTTTCTTTCTTGTAATATTCCAATCTATCCTGCAAAGTCCCTGTATGTAACTCAAATTTATGACCGTCTGGATCTGTAAAATAAATCGATTTCTTATCCTTTTCGTCTCTTGGACGACTAGGAAGGATATTCACGTTTAGCTCTGTTAATTTTTTATACATAACTTCGAAGTCTTTTTCTTCAATGGTAAAAGCAATATGCGTATAGGAATGGGCTATTTCATTTCTAGGAATATCCTTCTCCACATTTAACGCCAGCCACATTCCATTAAAATCAAAGTAGGCAGTGTTTCTCCCCTTCACTAATAGCTTGGCATCAAAAACTTTCTGATAAAATTCAATAGACTTTTCTAAATCTGAAACCGAGAATAAAAAGTGATTTAAACCCTTAATCATCAAGAAATCACCTACTCTTGCAAAATTTATATTAAAGCTGACTATATTCAGCTATCAGATACTTGTTTGGGTTGGCATTTTAGCATTTGTCAGCCAATTCGACCTGTTTGTCAGCCAATTTAGGGATTTGTCAGCCAAATAAGATACTTTATCAGCCAATTCCACCACTTTGTCAGCCAACCGCTCAAATTCAATGAAACGAACCCCTATCTACCTATTAAATAACCTGTTCCAAAACCCCTTCTTTTCTGGCTCTTTTTGCACTGGCTCATTTAACTGCGGCTCTGTGCGATTATCTACCAAAATACCTTTTTCCTTCGCTTCCTTCAGCCAGCTTGGAAACTCATTTAATAGTGAATAATAGAGTTGATCATCAGACATTTTATCAATTTCCTCAATATGCAGGAAATTAGCGTTATCCACAATACGGCCTTCCATTGAATCAATTTGCTTTAGAAAGTCAAAATTCCCATTTCCTATCCCAACAAACTGCCAGAATACCGGATGTTTTGCAGAGCTTTCAATAATGGGCTTGATCGTTTTCTTACAGCCGCCATCATTAATAAAGACAATAAAGGCTGGATCCATGCTCGGTTCTTCATCGATATATTTTTTTATTACATCCTTCATAACAGGAGGTTCGTCATTTCGGCCAAATTTATGGATCAAGTCATTTTCCGAAATAATTCGATTAACATACCCATCAAAATCTCGTTCCGTTACCGGCTTTAATCTTGAGAATTCATTATCATACACCCAAACATCCAGCATTCCGTCATCATCAAACTGTGAGGCAATCGCTAATATTCGTTCAACCACCTTCTGCACTGTTCCATTTTTATACAATGTTCTCATTGATCCGGTGATGTCTAGAACTAAACCAACTCGCGCGGTTACCGTTGTTAAATTCTTCTTTTCTAACACAATCTTTACACTTTTTTTCTGCAAATCTATTGTAGCCATTAGACCCCTCCTGTTTTATTAAATAAATTTCTTAACCTTAACTAACTTTTACCAATATGGTACTATTATAATTAGAAAATTGGAAATATGGTAACAATATAAGCTTTAATAGAGGTGATCATAATAGTGGTTAACCTCGCGCCTTTAGGCTAAAATACTCAATAAATAATCTTTACTGGAGGGAAAATTATGTATAAAAACATTTTAAGGCACCCAGGACCTACACCTATTCCAAAAAAAGTTCAACTAGCCATGGCTGAAGATATCATTAGCCATCGTAGTGAAGAGTTTGTTCAGTTATATCGTACAACAACCAATCGTGTGAAGACAGTTTTTGGTACGGAACAAGATATTTTTCTGCTGCCGTCTGGTGGTACTGCTGCTTTAGAGGCTGCGGCAGTTAACACGGTCTCGGCTGGAGAAAACGTTGTTGTTATTACAGTTGGGGCATTCGGGGACTACTTCGTTTCGATTTGTGAAAAATACGGATTTAATGTGCATAAGCTTGAAAAAGAATGGGGCCAGGCTTGTACAGAGGAAGATCTAGCGGAATTCCTAAAGCCCTTGAAAGATGTGAAAGCTGTTTTTGCTACATACAACGAAACATCAACAGGTATTTTGAACCCAATCGAAAAGCTAGCTAATGCAGTTCGTACACACTCAGATGCACTTTTTATCGTTGATGGGGTTAGCTGTATTGGCGGAGCACCAGCGGAAATGGATAAATGGGGCATTGATATACTCGTAACAGGTTCTCAAAAAGCAATGATGCTGCCGCCGGGACTGGCTCTCTTAAGCGTCAGCGACAGAGCTTGGAAAGTCATCGAGAATAATAAAACCCCAGCATATTACTTAAATTTACTGAGCTATCGCGATTGGGCAGCAAAAGGCATGACACCTAACACTCCTGCGGTTACTCTTATTTATGGATTAGCTGCTGTCTGTGACCTTATCGAAGAAGAAGGAGGATTTGCACAAACCGTTGCCAGGCATGAGCTTATGAAAAATATGGTTCGTGAAGCCATGAAGGCGCTAAACATAGAGCTATTAACGAGCGATGAATATGCATCACCAACCATTACGGCGATCCGCACCCCTAAAGGTCTGGATCTGGCACAGTTTCTTAAGCACCTAAAGCAAAAGTACCATTTAGATTTTGCTGGCGGGCTTGGACACCTGCAAGGAGAAATTTTCAGGTTCGGCCATATGGGCTATTGCTTCCCAAGTGATGTTCTCCAAGCCGTTTCCTTAATGGAGGCCGCATTACAAGACTTCTCTTACTCCTTTGAACCAGGAGCTGGGATAAAAGCGGCACAGGAAGTATTTTTAACTGCTAACCAAAAATAGATATATTGAAAAAGTCTGCTTCTAAATGAAACAGACTTTTTCCCATTATGCCTGGCTCTCCGCCAATGATTTCTCTTGTTCGAGAATGTCCATGATTTTGTAATTGAACACTTCTTTGATTTTTAAATACTCTCCCCATTCAACTGTAACTGTAAAAAAGTTTATAAAGATCTCCATTTCCTTATATTGGTCAAAGGTAACGTAGATTGTGTCCTGATGAATATCCGGGTTATTTTTTAGGTAGTTTTCAATTTGCTGGACAACAGATTTTAATTTTTCCTGTGAAGTATCCTGTGGCAGCTTTAAATTAAAGGTAATCTGCCTCTTCCCTGCTTTGCTCCAGTTCATAATTGCCTCATTCGCCAAAGTAGCATTAGGAACAGTCACAAGCGCCTGGGCAAAGGTCCGTACCTTTGTACTTCTAAAGCTTATATCCTCTACAATTCCTTCCACACTGTTTGTCTTAATCCAATCACCTATTGAAAAAGGTTTTTCCGTAATAATTATGATCCCGCCGAATAAATTACCGATCGCATCCTTTGCAGCTAATGCAAAGGCTAATCCACCTAAGCCTAACCCCGCAACAAAGCCATTGACATCGTAATTAAACTCCTGGGCAATCACGCTTATACTGATCGCCACAATCAAAAATTGCAATGCCTTAGATAAAAACGGAATCAGAATTTCATCAAATTCAATATTATATTTAGAGGCATTTATCTTTTTAAAAAGCAATGAAGAGGACGAAGAAAGATTAAGCAACCCCCAGCTAATAATCAATATAATCGATGATCTGATAATTTTTAAAAATAATGGATTTGCATGATTGAAATAAGGAAAATACTGCACAGAAAAGTAAAGCCCTGTAATAATAAATAGCCACTGAGCAGGTTTTTCAAAGGCTATAAGAATTTGGGATAAAAATTCACCAGGCGCTATTCTCCCTATCCTTACCAAAAATGCAAAAACGTATTTTACGAAAATTTTCCTAAAAAGAAGAAATAGCAAAAAAATCCCGATAGATATCACAATTGCCTTTAGATTTTCGTATGAGGTAAATATCTCCAAGAACATAATTCAGTCGAACCT
>NZ_JBALPC010000036.1:0-20112 GCF_036965225.1 Bacillus sp. JJ1474
ATTATTAAACTTTGTAAATATTGTTATATTGCCCAACATCACTTCCATCCATTAGTTTTTATAAAACAAAACCGCACCATTTCCATTTCCAAAATTAACTAAGTACATTTTATTTTATTAATTGTTTTTTAAATTTTATAATGAATGGGTAATAATTGTGATAGTATGGGATTCACCTGTAAAATTGAGAGCAGACGGTTGGTGAAACATTGAGGAAATTTTTTCGAACTTTATTATTACTTTTTATCATATTTATATCATGGCCCTTCATTGAAAAATATTTGGAAAAAACAGATTTTTACCCTATATTGGATAGGTTTAAAGATGAGGTTCATGCCATTTCAGAAAATCCACAAGTTTCTGTAGCGATTGAGACGATTTTTTCCGCCATCAATCAGTTAGCTGGGAAAATGGATGAAAAGGTGGAGCTTCTTCCGAATAAAGACTTAATCCCAATAGATAAACCGAAATTATCCATTCCTTCCAGCCAAACCTTTTCGATTCATAATATTGTTCTAGGGGAAGGTAAGGAGAATGTTGAAAAGCTAGCGGGACCGCCAAAAAGATCCACTTATAATGAATATGGATCTAAATGGTATACCTATCATGAAAATTATCATAACTTTTTCATGGTCACATACGATACGAACGAAAAAGTTGCGGGTCTTTACACAAATCAAGACTTAATTTCCTCTGCGAAAGGGATAAAGCTTGGCAGTTCGAAAGAAGCTGTTCTTCAACAACTTGGAAAGCCTTTAAATCAAATTCGAAAAGGCTTAGTTTTTTACCAGTATGATAAAGAACGAGATTATGATGTATTTTCTATTGATCAGAGCAATGTAACCGTTTTTTACGATAAACATGCCAAAAATACGGTGACGGCCATTCAAATGATTGATGAAGATTTAGAACAGGCTAAAAATCATTTTTATACCGATGGATCAGAGCAGTTGAAAGAAGGCTTCGAATATCAACTATTCGATTTAACGAACGCAGACCGAGTAAAACATGGAATATCCGTGTTAAAATGGGATGATCAAGTAAAAGAAACAGCACGGAAGCATAGCCTTGATATGGCGGATAAAAATTACTTTTCCCATACAAATTTAGACGGGCAATCCCCTTTTGATAGAATGAGTGAGGACCAAGTATCCTTTACTGTAGCTGGCGAGAATCTGGCAATGGGGCAGTTTAGCAGTATTTTTGCCCATGAAGGTCTGATGAATTCTCTTGGCCACCGGGAGAATATCCTTAGACCGGAATATCAATATTTAGGTGTGGGTGTAGCGTTTAATATAAAGTCCCAACCGTACTATACAGAAAATTTCTTTAGAAAATAGGAAACAGCTGGAGATCTTTAAGGTTTCCAGCTGCTTGTTATCGAGATTCTAGCATTTAGCAACTTACTTCTTTTCATTTTCATGGATGGTCAAGAATACTTCCTCCAGTGATTCACTAGCATGCTCACGATAAATTTCCTCTAGAGTACCAAAGGACCGTACCTTTCCATTAAATAAAATCATGACTTTGTCGGCAATTTCAATGGCATCTCGCATGATATGGCTGCTAACAATCACGGTTTTATGTTCATTTTTCAGCTTTTGTAAAATTCTTTTAAATTGAATGACCCAGTAGGGATCCAAGCCATTCGTAGGTTCATCTAATATATATATATCCGTATCTGCCAGCAAACATTGAGCAAGGTTAAGGCGTTGCGACATACCTTTAGAGAAGCCGCCAACCTTTTGATTGCGGTCCTCCCATAAGCCCACGTCTTGCAAAACTTGTTTGATTTTTTCCTTATCCACTTTCAGGAATTTCCCATAATAATGTAAGATCTCAATGGGGGTCAAATCTGGAGGGAAATTCATTTGATCTGGCATATAGGCAAATGGCTTTTTCTTTTTTGAATGAAAGACTACCGTTCCAGAAGAAGCTTGATCAATCCCTGTAATCATTTTGATCATCGTACTCTTTCCTGCACCGTTTCCTCCGCATAGCACGACACATTCTCCTAGATTAATTCCTGCTTCTACCGGATATAGAGCCGTTTTATGTTTATATTTTTTGGAGAGATTTCTTAATTCAAGGATCATGCTAAACTCCCCTTTTCTTCAACATTTTAGTGGATATGGCCATTGCAATCCACATTAGGAGCACAATTGAGATCATTAATGAAATGGAAAGGGTGCCACTCTCACTCCATTTTTCAATCATTAAAAACTCTGGACCAAATACGTATTCTGCATTAAGCTTTGAAATGGACCATACTCGAATGGATTCTATTGGGTTAAGTAAGATGAAGAAAAATAAGCTTTTGAGTTTAAAGGCATACGGAATCCAATTGATAACCGTCATGATGACAAACTCATAAATGAAAACTGTCAGACACCAGAAGAACAATGCATATGACAAACCTTGCATTCTGGTTTTGCTAATCGCCCCAACGAATAATGTTGCGGCAGAAAACACAATAATGAGCAGCATGTTCACACTTAGGAATACTTGAAAGATCGAAGCTTGAAAAGATTTCCCGATGATAGAAAAAATAAGACCGAATAATCCATAAGATACACCCATGACGACAAACATAGAGATTACTAATGATAAAAACTTGCTGAGCATATACTTCCAATAAGAAACTTGATACGTTTTATATAATCCCAATCTGCCACTCTCTTTGTCTCCAATAATGGAGTTTGCTCCTAGAATTAAACAAATAATCGGCAAGAGCCATAGGGATAAATTTATCAGCAGTGCGATAGAACGATTATACGCTGTTTGATTTATATTTGCCGTATTTTCTGGCTGCTGTGTGATCTCCTTTAAGCCGTAATATTCAGGATTCACGCCCATTGTTTCAATATTGCTATTAACCCCTTCTAATCCGTAAGTTACTTTGACAGGATCGAGTTTAACGGAGTTCAACCCATAGAAATAGAGCAGTCCAGATAGAAAAATAAAGAGAATCATAAAATTCAATAACCACTTACTTCTAAGGAGCAGGCGCAGCTCATGCTTTACCATTGAATACAAAATACCCAGTTCCATCATTTTCCCTCCAATCTATGGATTTTCCCCATAAACTTCTTGATTAATGCCCGTGCTTTGTTCCCTTCAAATCTTTTTCTAATAACTCCTTTGAAGAATAAATCTCCCCACCTTGTTCTTTTTGCATGTCAGATGCTTGTTGGTCTGTCTCATATGCTGCAATTCCATAATTCATAGGACTATGAATATTTTGATTTTGTACGAAAGTACTATTATCGAATGATATCCATTCCTTTGAATCGAAATCATGAACGAAGGCGGCTTCATATTTTGGCTGATGCTCTTGCATATATACGACCATACAGCCAATATCATCGAATAACTTTGGTTCTCCATCTTCTAGAATGATCTGTGCGGCAGAGTGTAAGTCTTCTATGCCCATGTGACAAGCATCACAATCTTCTTCATTCGCCTTTATTTCAACTGGAGCTGCTGTTTTATTAGAACAAGCAGTTAAGGATATCATGACAGCCAATAAAAGAACCCACCATCTACACTTCATGCTTCTCCCTCCCAAACTTAAATAAGATATAGGAACTTCCGGATATAATGAGTAAAAAAGAGAGGACCTGAGAAAAATTCATTTCTATTTTCTCCTTATATGACAGCTCACTTTGACTCTTCTCCCAATGAACGGGTGCTGGCTTCATTAGCGGATATTCATCAATCACAAACGTATCAGATGGAATCGGAGTGAATTTTTCAATCATATTCCATAATTCCACAGCTGGACTTCGATGAAAAATTTGCAAATAAGGTTCTTTACTTGTCATATTGTAAAAAACATCACCGCTTTTATAGGCAAAATCTACAATCTTATCTTTATTTAGGCTTAATGATTGATGATCATCGAAATAATTTCCATACTGATCCTTATTAAACATATTTTCATTTTGATTATCAGAAATAATTTGTTTTGTATTTTGATAAAAATTGTTTAAATAAACAGAATTCTTTCTTAATTCCAATCCTGTATCGTTTTCTAGGAAAGTATTAAACTCAATCCGATTTCGTTTCGCATTTTCCATTAGAATTCCTTTATAGTTACTCATAACTACATTGGAAGCGATCTTTGAATCGAATGTGTCAAAGATAAACATCCCTGCACCATCGATTTTTGTATTTAAATAAAAGATATTTTCTAGAATAAAAACTTCATAGCTCTGCATAATCATCAGTCCGTTAATACTTTCACGAACTTGATTTTGCGAAATGAGGACATTTCTGGAATCCATTGTATGAACACCATACCGTGTCCGGATCATTTGATTTCCTTTTACCTCACAGAATTCAGAATAGGATACATAAATTCCATCCTGTGTATCATATATGAGATTGCTATTGGCAGAAGTATTTGGTGCTTTCACTAAATAAATCCCATAGCCTTTATATTTGGACTTCTCGTCAAAGCTAGTAATCGTATTATGTTCAAAACGATGGCCGTAGCTTTCATGAGCATAAATCCCATGAAATACATTTTTAATTAAATTATGGTGAATATGAGAACGATTGCCTTTAATATAAATCCCAGAATTTTGAGAACCGCTCCCTTCTATCTGTACGCCTTCAATAGTTACGTCATCAGCCTCAATTGTAATAACGTTCCCTTCATATGGACCGATAATCTTTGTTCCTTTTTCACCGATTAAATGAACGGGATGGGAAATAGTAAATGATCCGGGATATTCACCCGATTTGAGATTTATCACAGAAGAAGTACGATTTAATAGAGCCTCCTGTAGCTCCTTTGTATTAGATACAGTCAGCTCTGACCCGTATACTTTACCCGCAAAAATGAACCAAGAAAATACAATAAATAGGAGAACTTTTTTATTCATTTGGGATACACCTCCCCATTCACTGTTACGATTATACAGCTTGAAGGGCAGTGTTCCTACGTCGCATGTTTCATAACTGTCCGTAATATTTATAGGAATATCTGCCCTCTATTTGAAATTTAAGGTTCACTTTATAAATTTTTTCTAGTATAATTTTAGTTGTGTGATTTATTTATCTATTAATGGCTCATTGTAGCCTTACCGTCGTCTTCACCTGTTTCGGTGACTTTAAGAATGGCGACGGCTCCTTTTTGAGCATGGTTGAATTGGTGTGTGACAATTGGATAGCTTCCGACTCTTGTTACGGTAAATTCAACTACAGCACCACCGCTGGCTGGCAGCATAACAGTTTGTAATCCTTTGTAATGGTTATATGGGTTACCGTCAATATATACATCATCGAATATTGTACCAACAACATGGAATGAGCTTACTTCATTTGGTCCTACATTGTTAATATAGATTCTTACTCTGTCTCCTACTTTTGCTAATAGAGGTTGTTCTTTAAGTGTGAACGTATCGCCATTTGTATTTAGGTCACCTTCATGAAGAGCCTTAGTTGAGAATACAACTTGACTTGGAACACCATTAGTGAAATCATCTAAATCGTTATATTTATACCATTCGTTTTGAATCATAACGAATTCTTTATTAATCCCTTCATCGGTTGGATAGCCATTTTTCGGCTTAACAATGATCGTACCATGCATTCCGTTTGCAATATGTGAAAGTACAGGTGCTGTTCCACAGTGGTACATAAATACACCTGGCTTATTTGCTGGATAACTGAAAGTACCTGATTCATTAGGCTTTACATTTGAAAAATCTTTAGATGGTGCTGCATGAACAGCGTGAAAATCCATGCTATGCGGAATGGCCGGATCCATATTCTTTAATGTAAAGTTAATTGTATCCCCTTCATTTACTACTACGACTGGCCCAGGGGCTTCCCCGTTAAATGTCCAAGCTTTGTACATATACCCTTTGTCTATTTCAATGTCTGTGATCTGTGATGTCATTTCTACGTTAACTTCTGTAGGACCCACTCTTTCGATTTTCAGCGGAACCGGTTCTTGGTTCAACCCTTTATGTGGGGCTATGACTTCATTATTACTTTTCTCTGCTGATAATACCTTTTGCTCTGGCTGAGGTTTTTCTTGTACAGATTGTTGGTTGCATGCAGTTAGTAAGCTTAGTCCAATTGCGGATGTTAGAAGATATTTCATACCTTTATTCATGTTAATTCCTCCTTTATAATCCTTTTCCTTTACATCTTAATCATACTGATTCCATTCCTCTGAATAGGTGATATTACTCACAAAAGATCATGAGTCTGTGAAAAGTTTGTGAAGTCTGTTCATGAGAACTATACATAATTACTTGCAGTCAAATACGCATAAGATAGGAATCTTGAAATCGCCTTCATTCCTCCGTCCTCTAATTCCATGGAAATCTTGCTTTTAATTGTGCTATACTTTAACAGCGAATAAATATTGCCCGTTTTTTTAATCTTTTAAACTATAAGTGTAAGGTTTTTGCTTTCATATTCGTCTATTATAATGAGGGCGATAATGGCAATTAAAAAAATCTTAATATCCCTACTTACAAAAAGGAGAATTACAGGAAAAATGATAGTTGATTTTATGATGATTTTAAAAGCAATCATACTTGGATTAGTTGAAGGTTTAACAGAATTTGCCCCAGTCTCATCTACCGGGCATATGATCATCGTGGATGATATGTGGCTTCATACGAAGGATTTTTTATCAGATTCTACAGCAAATACATTTAAGGTAGTCATACAGTTAGGATCCATACTCGCAGTTGTCATCATCTTTAAAGATAGATTTATTGACATGCTAGGACTTGGAAGACGGAATAAGGGTGCAGCGGTTCCAGAAAACCGTTTGAAGCTGACACAAGTTATTGTCGGCCTTATTCCAGCCGGTATACTCGGAGTTCTATTTGAGGATTATATCGATGAAAACTTATTTTCAACTGAAACAGTATTAATTGGCTTAGTTATTGGAGCTGTCTTTATGATCCTTGCAGATATTTTTGGAGGGAAACGGCCAAAAGTGGACACGGTTGATCAAATTACTTTTAAA
This sequence comes from Bacillus sp. JJ1474, assembly GCF_036965225.1. Taxonomy (NCBI): domain Bacteria; kingdom Bacillati; phylum Bacillota; class Bacilli; order Caryophanales; family Bacillaceae; genus Bacillus; species Bacillus sp. JJ1474. The sequence goes on from NZ_JBALPC010000036.1 coordinate 6,998, forward strand.
CAGGCGTTTTCGATTGGATTGATACAATGCTTTTCACTTTGGCCTGGGTTTTCACGCTCGGGTTCAACGATTTCTGGCGGTGTATTGCTCGGATTAAGCCACCGTGCAGCAGCTGACTTCACTTTTATTATGGCTGTACCAATTATGGCCGGTGCTAGCTTTATCTCATTATTGAAAAACTGGCAATATTTCACGATCGATGCCTTGCCATTTTTCATCGCCGGATTTATTAGCGCCTTTGTGTTCGCCCTTTTATCTATTCGTTTCTTTTTAAAACTGATTAATAAAATCAAACTTGTGCCATTCGCCATTTATCGAATAGTATTGGCCTTAGTTATTTATATCGTATTTTTCTAAAAGCGGACTAGCCTTAGTCCGCTTTTTTATACGTTAAGAAAGTATAAATTGTCAGCGGAGAAGTTGATCCGATGTAGTTGCCAATTTTAGGAATTAAATATAAGTTCAACTACGCTCTGTCTTTGCCTTTTCAAGACTTGCCAATCGGCGAGTTTTCTATATAAGCATTTCATTATCCTGATTTCATAAATATTGATAAAATAGCTTTCAAAGGAAAAACTTTTTAAAGAAGAATGAATGAAGGAAGTTGAATAATATGTCAGTCCAGACTGAAAAAAAATCACTTAACGAAATTCGCTATTCTGTTTTAGATCTATCCCCTATCATTGTTGGCGGAACAGCATCAGAAGCACTTCGTAATACATTAGATCTTGCACAGCATGCCGAAAAATGGGGCTATCACCGATACTGGCTTGCAGAGCATCATAATATGCAAGGGATTGCCAGTTCAGCAACTTCGGTTGTCATCGGGCATGTTGCCGCAGGTACTACATCCATTCGTGTTGGGTCCGGCGGCATTATGCTGCCTAATCACTCTCCACTCGTGATTGCAGAACAGTTCGGGACGTTGGAGTCCCTATTCCCAGGCAGAATTGATTTAGGACTTGGCCGTGCTCCAGGAACAGATCAACTAACCGCCAGAGCTTTAAGAAGAAGCAGCCGCATGGATGGATCGGAATTTCCCGAACAACTAGAGGAGCTTCGGACATATTTCGACCCATCTAGAAGTTCAGCACCTATGCATGTTCGTGCTGTACCGGGTGAGGGGTTAAATATTCCCATCTGGCTGCTAGGTTCGAGCGGTTTCAGCGCTCAGCTTGCGGGTCAGCTTGGACTCCCATTTTCTTTTGCTAGTCATTTTTCACCTGAGAATACGTTGCCTGCTCTTGATTTATATTACCGCAGCTTCCGCCCTTCAAATGTACTAGATGAACCTTATGCAAAGGTTGGAGTGAATATTATTACGGCAGATACGGATGAAAAAGCCAAACGGCTTGCAACATCCCTTCAGTTGCAATTCCTTAATCTTATTCGCAATACGCCTGGACAGCTCCAGCCTCCAGTCGACAATATAGACGAGCATTTGAGCGAATATGAGAAAAGCCTGCTTCAAAAACAGCTTGGTTCCTCCATTATTGGCAGTCCAGACAAAGTGAAAGCTCAGCTGCAAAGCTTCATTCAAGACACAAAGGTCAACGAAATCATGGTCACCGCCCAAATCTATAACCACCAAGACAGACTGCGATCCTTTGAAATTGTCTCTGAGATTATGAATGGGGTGGAGTAGCAGTTAAATATCCGTCATCTTTGAGATGACGGATATTTTTATCGTGAATTTACGTAAAGTGTTATATAAAAAACGGGATGACGAACAGTGTTAGTGGTAAACTTCGTATATTACACTTAACTCTCCAATTTATTGGTAAAATGATGAAACCTGTCACTAAACCTAGTTATATGGACAGGTTTTGAGGAAACCGCCGGAACCTGTCCAGTAAACCGAATTTATTGGACAGGTTTCGGGGAAAGCGATGAAACCTGTCCAATGAACCTGGTAATATGGACAGGTTTTGAGGAAACCGCCGAAACCTGACCAGTAAACTGAATTTATTGGACAGGTTTTGCGGAAAACGATGAAACCTGTCCACTAACCTGTTATTTGGACAGTTAATCAGAGAACATACATCAAGCGTCCTTAATATTAAATATTATCCAATTTCCTCCCAGATACAAGGTCATCGACAAGCTTTTCTGCTGCACGCCTATATAGATTGCTCATATGGGCTAATGAGGCAATCATGAGCGTTTTCTTTAGCACCGCAGATTCATTTTCTATCATTTCACCTATCTCTTCATTTACATCCTTTCCTTTTTGTTCAATTTGTTCTATAAATGCATGGATATTTTTTTCAGTTAAGTGAAGAAAGCTTTCATAGAAACCATCTACATCCATACTTTGCTTGATAATTCTTTCATTGATGCCAGACAATGTTTCTTTTATGTCATTAATCGAGAGAGCCCCCTTTAATTGATAAATAAAACTAATTAAAATGAGGTGCTCTTTTGAATACTTTTTATTTTTGATCGGGAATAACAGCTTACCTTTAGCATAATTATTGATCATTGTTTTTGTCAGGATCTTTTCTTCCTCATTACGCTTCGTGCAGCTAAATTTATTTTCAAACAGCTGGATTACTTGATCCATATAGAGATCAATGTCAGGAATTTCATTTAAAGAAATTTGACTATTTAAGTTCAGTGACTCTATCATTTTTTGCAAATTTTCCATTTACATAAACCTCAACATTCATATTTTATAAATAAATAATACTGTATTAAAAAGATTAAGTAAATGATTGACTATCTATTGAAACGTATGTATCATTATATGTAGTTATCAAAACTACATAAATTAGGGGGATTATTGATGACATCTTATATCCGAGAGCCAATTAACGGTCTTACACACTTAGCTGGAGCGATTCTTTCCTTTGTTGGACTTCTAGCGATGGTGATCAAGGCATCAATAACAACGGCTTCTCCAATTGCAATCACTTCTGTTATTATTTTTGGCATTAGCATGATCCTGCTTTACTCCGCATCAGCCACCTATCATATGGTAGTTGCTAAGGATAAGGTCATTGCTTTTCTTAGAAGACTCGACCATTCAATGATTTTTGTTTTAATTGCTGGATCCTATACGCCCTTTTGTCTGATTAGCTTAAAGGGAGCAACAGGCTGGTTAATATTTTCTATTGTTTCTGTCATCGCAGTAGTCGGTGTGCTTTTTAAAATGATCTGGTTTAATTGTCCAAGATGGCTATCAACGGTCCTTTATGTGGCAGTAGGCTGGATAATTATATTTGCCTTTTCGCCTTTATCTGAATCACTAAGTTCATCTGGAACTCTCCTCCTCATAGCCGGTGGAATCCTGTACACAATTGGTGGATTAATTTACGCTCTAAAACCTAAGTTTCTAGAGTTTGATTATTTCGGTTTTCATGAAATTTTTCATATTTTCATTATGCTTGGAAGCATGGCTCATTTTCTTTGTGTTTATTTATATGTAATATAAGAAAGAACCCGCTCTACAATGCGGGTTCTTTCTTATATTAATAGCCCATATTAATAAACATCGAAAAGAAAAATGCAAATAATAGAATGACTCCAATAACAAGCAGAATAAATAAAGCAACAATAATCCATCCTAACACTTTTCTACCCGTCACTATAAGGTAGATACCTAAACCTAATAATCCGAAAACAAATCCTAGGATTCCCCAAAGTACCGGACTTTTCCCATGCTTTGGTGCATCTATAACCATAAATACTGTTATGGCGATACTTAATAATAAACCAATACCATACTCCATTTCTTCAACTGCCTCCTTCCCCTGCTCAAAAAACAACAGATACTAAATTTCTATACAATTTTAACGAAAATATGCGAATGGATTAACCCCAAATGTTTGACAAAAATGGATTAATAGTCCATTACCAACCCTCCGGATCTTCCAAAACTTAAAAAGTACATAATTCCCATGCAAATTGGAAAATTTAAATAGAGGGAGGGAACCAATATGATTGGTGGACTTATTAAAAAACTGCTTGAACATAAAAAGATAAATACCCAGTTTAATGAAATATCGAATGCCAAAGATATTGAACTGAAGAAGCAATCGATAAGTCCAAACTTAGAAAAAATGATCGACATTTTTAATCATATCTATTCTATACCCTTAAATAAAGACGTGATCATTCGTACCATTAATATTGGCGGTTTGAATATCAAAGCTGCTACCATTGCCATAAATTCCATTTCTGATTATAAAATTATTGAAGAACATTTACTTTCACCATTGCTGACAAATGAAAATTCGGAAAAAGAAATTGAAGATTTAATAGAATTTCAATCGCTCGTTAAGATTCAGATGATACAAGATGCTATTGACAAAATTAATGATGGAGGCCTCATCCTCATCGTTGACGGATTTCCATTTGCCTATGGCATGACTGCTAGTGCAATGGCTAGCCGGCAAATTGATAAGCCAGAGAATGAATTAACTTTAAAAGGATCCAAAGAAGGATTTACTGAAAAGCTCAATGTTAATGTTTCTTTAATTAGAAAGAGAATTAAAAATGAAAGCCTCATTTTTGAAACATCTGTTATTTCAAAAAGAGCGAGAAATCAAGTTAGCATTGTCTATCTCAAGGATTTAACAAATGAAACATTACTTCTTAATATCAGGGAAAAATTAGCAAAGCTTGATGTAGATTCAATTCATAATATTGCCCTATTAGAGCAGTATATTGAAGATCGAAAAACTTCATTATTTCCTACAGTATTATATACAGAAAGGCCGGATCGCGCTGTTTCATATATTGATAACGGCTATATAGTTCTAATTATGGATAATTCTCCAGCTGCCCTTGTTGTTCCGGCTACCTTTTGGTCATTTTATCATACAGCTGAAGATCATTATATGCGATTTATTCCTGCTAATTTCACTAGATTAATGCGGATGATGGCAATTTTTATCACACTATTCATGTCAGCAATTTATGTGGCTATGACATCCTTTCATGCGGAAATGATACCGCACGATTTATTATTAGCGATTGCTGCCACGAGAGAAAGGGTGCCCTTTCCCGCGTTTGTCGAAGTATTTCTAATGGAAATTGCCTTTGATCTTATACGTGAAGCCGGGTTAAGGGTTCCAGCCCCAATTGGACCAACAATTGGAATTGTTGGAGCCCTAATACTAGGACAGGCTGCCGTACAGGCAAATATAGTTAGTCCGATTGTTGTTATTGTTGTTGCACTAGCGGGACTTTGTTCTTTTATTCTAGGTGATGTTAATATGGATTATTCTATCCGTTTAAGCCGCTACTTTTTTATAATGACTGCGGCACTATTCGGAATTTATGGGATGACAGCTGGCTTTGTGATAGGAATATTTTATTTAGTCTCATTAAAGTCCTTTGGTGTTCCTTATTTAGCACCGTTCACTCCGAGATATTTCTCATCAAATGACAGTCTTTTCCGAAGGCTGCTGCAAGACGAAGTGTTCAGACCAGGTTATTTAAAGCCTAAGGATATGAAAAAAAACTAGGAGAATGTTAATGGATCAATTAAAGGGACAAATGGGGATTAGGGAATTTTATGCCATTATTGTCATCACTGTAGGTACGAAGCTTGGAGATGACACACCTACAATTTTATTTAATCATTTAGAAACTGCAGCTTGGATGGCCCCTATAATCATTGGGGCAGTTTCCTTGTTCCCATTATTCCTGCTTCTTAAAACACTTAACTTATATGGAAATAAAAATTTAGCTGAAATCATTCTTGATTTATTTGGAAAATACCTCGGATTTATCATTCTATTTATTTTATTTGCGATTTTTTTCAGTGCCCTGACCATCGACTCTGCCACTTATGGAAATCTCATTTCAACGATGTATTTTACAAAAACACCTTTTATTATCATCCATGCCCTATCCATGGCCTTATGTGCCTACGGAGCGAAAAAAGGAATAAAGCATATCGGGTCGGTTTCATGGGCTCTTCTTATTTATATAAAAATCGCCCTTCTTGTAGTCTTATTGCTCCTGTTTGTCAAAGGTGAATCAAGCTTTATATTTCCAATCTTCGGACCAGGTAAGTGGGAAGTACTAAAACACAGCGTAACGCATTCATCCATTTATGTAGATTTATTTTATTTGGCTCTCCTATTCCCATTTATCTCTGAGAAAAAAAGTTATAAAAAAGGCATTTGGATCGGCCTTTTATTCGTAACAATTGAATTGTCTGTTTCCATTATGGGCTATGTCATGCTGTTTGATTACATTGGCGTGAAGATGATGAATTATGCTTTTCATGAAGCGATTCGTTATTTTGAAATTGGGTTTTTAATTAATGTTGAAACTTTCTTTTTTCCATTTTGGCTTGTCGCTGCCTTTCTCCGATTTACGGTTTATTTATATTTAAACGCTCTCATATTTAGTTATATTTTTAAAATCAAAAATTTCAATTATCTCATTCCAATCATGGCAACTTTAGCAGTAGTACTTGGATTGATTCCGGAAAGTCCCTCTTTTACACTTTTCCATTTACGAGAGAAATTGATCTACATAACGACACCGGTTTTTCTCATATTCCCTTTTGTGATTTGGATATTTGGAAGGATAAAAGGAGTAAAAAACAATGAAAACGTCTCAAATTAAACTTCTCTGTCCTTTGATTATCATAGTACTACTAAGCGGATGTTGGGATCAGAAGGAAATTGATCGGAGAGATTATGTTCTTGCGATTGGATTTGATAAGGCTGAAGATCAAGGGATAGAAATTTCCTTTTTGATTATAAATCCCGAGGTAGGCTCGGTTCAGATGGGTGGTTCCACGTCAGAACCTCCAACAGAAATTATTTCCTTTAAAACAAAGGATATAATTACAACTGAAAGTTTTGCAAATACCATTGTGGCAAGGGAAATTTCCTTTGATATGATCAGAATTATTATTGTTTCTGAGAAGCTTGCAAGGGATAAAGATTTTATTAGATGGATGTACGATGCCATAAAACTAAAAGACATTCGAAGAGATAATTTCTTAGTTTTCACAAAGGAAGATGCCCGTAAATTTATGGAAAATAATAAGCCAAGGCTTGAAACTAGGGTACATAAATATTTTGAAAATATTATTAATCGCGGAAATGAAACTGGTCTCATTCCTTTTTCTCAACTGCATACGTATTTAAGAATAACTGAGGCTGATGCCGACCTCTTTTTAGGTATTTATGCGACAACAGAACCCGATAAAGATGAGATTAATGAAATGAGGAATGAGGATAATATTTTTGCAGGGCAATTTAAGCCTCGGGGAAAAACGAACAAAACTGAGTTTTTAGGATCAGCTGTTTTTAAAGAAGGGAAAATGATTGGAAAACTTACAGGAGAAGAAACACGTATATCCTACCTATTAAATAATGTCGATCATGCCACAGATATGCTTGCTTCGGTTCCAGACCCATTTAATAAAAATTATAGCATGGGGGTAAGAATCTCCCAGCAAAAGGAAGCCGATATTCAAATGAATTTATTTGACAGGAATGGCACGATCCACGTAACTTTGCCGCTTATGATCGATGTATTATCAGATCATAGTATGGTAAATTACAATTCCAACAAAGAGAACCGAGAGAAATTAAAAAAACATATTGAAGATCAATTTGAAGGGAGAATAAATAATTTTGTCAGAAAGACACAGGAGGAATTCAAAGGAGAACCGTTTGGATGGTCATTAAACGCGAGAAAGGAATTTTCGAATCTTAAGGATTATTATAAATTTAACTGGATGGAAGCCTATCCAAATATGGATGTAAAAGTAACGGTTAAAGTAAAAATTATTGAATATGGGAGACAAAGTAAATTGCCAAGTCTTCATAAAGTGAGGGATTAAATTGAACATTTTTATTTTCTTATGGATAACCTTAGTGCTTATCCTCCTCTATTCACTTGGCTTTTGTATTTCACTTTGGAAAGAAAAGAATAAAATAGGAGCATTCGGGGTTTTCTTGTTAATAGGCGGAACAATTGTTGGATCCATTTATGGCTTAATATTATAAGGCAAAGGTGCCAGGCGCCACGGTACAACAACATCTAGTGTCTAATTAATGAGGTAGACTCTAGATGTTAGTTTTAGTGTGGAGCCAGGCACCTTATACAAGCCTCATTAGCCGTGGCAATCATAATATCTCAATTGGTTCCGTGGATTACTCCTAGTTCCTTCAAATATTGTCGATACGCAATACTCATTCTATCGCTTACTAGTGATAGCTCAACTTGTAAATCAAGCGGCAGTTCTTCTGGCTTTTGATTCTCAACTACTGGCTTGTCCTGAGCAAAAATTTCATCCTGGAACTTAATAATTTCTTCATCTGATAATCCCGTTTCGTAGTCGAATGAAAGAATTCCATAAGCTACAGATTTATCTTCCGTTTCCGGACGGATGGTTAATAAAATCGTCATATGTGTCCCATTTTCACGATCCTTCTTAGTGAATAGAACGGTTAAAGGACGAATAATTTCATATGTGTAATAGACATATTTCGGATTTCCAGAACCATCTGGATCAGGCTGATAAATGGCAATTTCGTCTGAGTATATTCGATTTCCCTCTTTATTTACGGAATAATCGATAATTTCACGATGAGATTCGTCTCCAAGGAACCCTTGATGGACGACTGCCAAATGGCCAACATCCAAGAAGTTTTCAACGATACGCGGTGGCTTGGCATTTACTTCCTGCGGTCCCCAAATGACATTGTGGTAATCTGTTGTTTCCATTTCTTTATAATAGAAGAAATCAGGATTATTATTAGCTAAGTTCACCCAAATAAATCCATATTTTTCTGTACAACCATAAGTCGTTGCCTTTGCCTTCTTAGGGATCGATCTGCCTTCCGGAAGCTGAGGAATCTTAACACAATCCCCATCATGATGAAACTCCCAAGCATGGTAAGGACAAACAAGACAATCATTCTTAACTTCCCCTAATGATAAGGCTGCCCCTCTATGAATACATAAATCTTTAAATGCATGGACTCCTTCACTATTTCTAAAAATAACGAGCCGCTCTCCCATCACAATTACTTGAATAGGCGTATTCTTCACATCAACAGAACGACAGGCAACAATCCAATCTTCTAGCAACACTTGATCTTGTATCATGTTAGTCCCCTTTATTTACGTATTTTCTATTTTCATTGTAATAAGATTATTATCATTGGTCAACTAAAAACACGAACAAATTTTATAACTTTAAAAATAATGTTCGTTTTTTATATACAAACGCTTTGTTTTTTAATATAATCCAGTTGAAAAGGTTAAAAACGCGAATATCAAGGAGGAATACCGTTTTGGAAAGGAAACCAAATAATGGGATTATCATTGGAGTAGATGATAAAATAAGTTATGGAAAGGCACTCCTACTTGGAGCACAGCACGTGTTAGCTATGGATTTGTATATTGCACCAATCATCATTGCTGGCCTTTTATCTTTAGGAACTGAAAATACGTCTTTCTTTATTCAAATGTGCTTTCTGGCAACAGGGCTTGCTACTTTAATTCAAACTGGTGCAGGAATAAAGCTGCCAGTCGTACAGGGTCCTTCCTATGTACCAATTGGAGCCATTGCAGCAATTGGGGGAAAGCTTGGATTAGGAGCTATTGCGGGAAGTCTTATTCCAGGGGCACTGATCATTGCACTTCTAGGATATCCATTGAAATGGTTTGCAAAGGTAGTCAAAAGAATCATTCCTCCTCTAGTCGGGGGAACCGTTATTATCATTGTTGGGATTGCCTTAATGCCAGTCGGAATGAATAATATCTATATTGCACCAGGCAATGTTGGTGACAACATTATCGTTGCTGCAGTTTCTGCAGGCGTACTGATCATTTGTATGCTTCTAGGCCGTAAAATGAATGGCATTGGAACTTTTTTTCGTTTGATTTCTGTTTTAATTGCCATAGTTGCAGGAACGCTTACAGCAAGCTTATTCGGAAGCGTTGATTTCTCCCCTGTTAAGGAAGCCGCTTGGTTCTCATTGCCATCATTTCTTCCTTTTGGCAAACCAATTTTTAATGTAAGTGCTATTATTACAATGGTTTTAGTTTATTTTATAATTTTAATCGAAACGACTGGAACGTGGTTTGTTGTTTCTACCGTGACAGGAAAAGAGCTTGATGAGAAGCGTTTAAACCGAGCTTCTGTTGGTGAAGGTCTCGGATGTTTTGTTGGTGCCCTATTTGGAAGCACGCCTATGACTGGTTATTCATCTAATGCAGGACTTCTAGCAATTACTGGAGTTGCCAGCAGATTAGCGATTATGGCTAGTGGACTTATCCTTGTTTGTTTAGGCCTAGTACCAAAGCTTTCTACTGCTATCACTTGTATCCCTGAGCCTGTAATTAACGGTATATTTGGTATCGTTTGTGTAGCGATTGTGACAAATGGCATGAAGGTCATTCAACCGATCATCATAGATGACCGTAATATGATGGTCATTGGGATCCCGATTCTTTTAACGATCGCAGTAACTGTTTTGCCAAAAGATGTGTTATACAGTGCACCTGAATGGGCAACGTATATTTTATCTTCTGGAATTACAGTTGGCGCACTTGCTACTGTCATAATAAACTTAGTCATTCCGACTGGTAAAAGAAATTCTGCAGAGGAACCTGTGAGTGAATAATCGATAAATTTGGAGGAACTAATTTTGCGATTAGTTCCTTTTTTTATACCTATGTTAAGGGTTTTAGACCAGTTCTCTTCAAATAGCTAACATTGGTCACTTCTATGTAAGGGTTTTAGACCGGTTCTCTTCAAAACGCTAACATTGCACGCTTCAATGTTAGGATTTTTGCCAGAATCCCTCTATAACGATAACATTAATCCCAGCTCGTCTAGAAATCTTACTGTTTCTTCTTCATAGAATTGTTAAAAGGAGCGGAATTTTACGTTAAGTAACCGCTCCTTCCTATTTTATTATTTTTCGTCTACTACTTTTGGATTTCCTCCCATTGCTTCATTGGATCTGCAATGGACTTGTCATTAGGCATATGAATGATGTTGATTTCTCGTTCATTTCGTTCTTTAGCAAGATCAAGATAGATCATTTTTGATTTTCCAAGGCCAGCCTTTTCTGCGTCATCGACTGAGGCTGCATAATAAACAGTCTTAATACCGGCAAAATACATTGCGGTTAAGCACATCGAACATGGTTCACCGCTCGCATAGATGGTGCAATCACTCAAGTCCAATTTTTGAAGCTTTGCTTGCGCCCTTCTAATCGCCAATAATTCTGCATGTCCACTTATATCAAAATGAATATGAAGTTCATTTACTCCATCAGAAATAACTTCATTATCCCTTACCAAAACAGCACCAAACGGCTGTCCGCCCTGCTTAACATTATCCAATGCTAATTGAATAGCTTGCTTCATGAATGTGTCCATGATAAAGACCCCTTTCTAGAATAAAACCTCATTTCTTACTAGCGTATCATATTAGCCCTTATTTCGCCTACCAGAGGGCCGTCAGCACTTTCATTCTCGTACAGTTGCTTCTACATCCACAATAGTCGATACAGGGACCTTTTCCTGTTACGAGATTGTTGTTGTTCCATTTTGGCTTCGACTCTTTCACCATTAATAAAATTTTCTAGTATTCTAGTCGATGTGGGCTTCCTTTTTTACGAAAAAATTATAATGAAAGCAATCCATATAGAGTTCTTCCAACTCCTGTATTGTCGGGACCTTTGGATTATTTGCCGGGCTTTCGCTATCCATGGCGTCTTTGGCCATTTTGCTTATAGCTAATTGAAATGCATTTTCATCGATTCCCCACCCTTTTAAATTGGGAATATGTAAGGTTTGACAAAGCTCTTTAACAGATTCTACGGCAAGATCGGCAGCCTCTGCATTAGAAAATCCCTTTCCTCCCTTTGCAAAAATTCTCCCTAAATCTGCTAATCGATCAATACAGGAATCCTTGCTAAATTCCAATACAGCAGGGAGAAGCATCGCATTTGAATACCCATGCGGAACATGGAATAACGCCCCAATTGGTCTTGACATTCCATGAACGAGACAGACAGATGAATTGCTGAAAGCCATTCCTGCCTGAAGGGACCCAAGTGACATCGCTCCACGTGCCTTTATGTTGTTTCCGTCCGAATAAGCTATTTGGATATTTTCAACGATTAATTTCATTGCGGATAACGCAATTGTATCTGTCATTGGATGTGCCTTCTTTGAAAGATAAGCCTCAACTGCATGGCTTAGTGCATCAATGCCTGTTGCTGCTGTAACATGCTTTGGGGATGATAATGTCAAAAGTGGATCGACAATCGCAATTAATGGCATAAAGGCAGGCTGCTTAATCATCATTTTGACTTGGTTAGATGAATTTGTAATAACTGTCGCATCTGTTGCCTCGGAACCGGTTCCGGCTGTCGTAGGAATGGCGATATGTGGGATAGGAGGCTGACTCGCTATTTTCTTCCCTCCCATATAATCGCCGATATAACCGCTATTAACAGCAAGTACGGCTATTGCTTTTGCGGTATCTATACAGCTGCCGCCTCCTACTGAAATAACGAGATCACAATTTTCTTTCTTAAAAGTCTCAAGTGACTCTGCTACATATTGATCAGTTGGCTCTGAGTCAACACCAAGATAAATGAAGCTATCAACACCATGATCCTGTAAATATTCTTGGCATTGATGAACGTAACCTAACTGATCCATGATTTTATCGCTGACAATTAATGCCCTTTTCCCTCTTGATGAAGCTTCTTTCCCTACTTTTTCGAATGATTTCTGACCATAGATAATGGTTTGCGGCGCTCTAAAAAACTCGTAATTTTTCATCCTGCACTTTCCCCCTACTTTGTCCTACACTTAATTAAACGCTCAAACTATGTAAAGTATGACAAGGTGTAACTCCGGAATTATTGCTTATAAGCTAATTACCATTGTGAATAGGATATAGAAAATACTGAATTATCAAATATTTACTATTTTAACACTCATTCTCATATAAAGCTGAAATTTTTTGATTTTCTTTCCAACAGTAACTATTTAATAAAACTTACTTTGACAGGATAAAGAATTAGGTATATATTCATATTATAGTATATTCAAATAATCAAATATACTAATATATTAAGATACTAAAAATAAAGAAGGGGTAATAT
>NZ_JBALPC010000037.1:0-36558 GCF_036965225.1 Bacillus sp. JJ1474
GTAATCAGCTACCTTAACTCCGCCAATGCTATGTTGAGTAGGGTAATCAGCCAAGTTAATATTAGAACCGAAAGCACCCAGTCCTAAGATGGATAATGATAGTGCAGATACTTTTAAAAGTTTTTTCATATTTTCACCAGCTTTACCATATTTTTAAGTTAAATAGATTGTATCAAGAGTTAAGTAGATTAGCAATCTCACTTTCCATAATACTTAGTAATTTTGTCTTTTTCTCCAATTTTAACAGGTGAAGGCACTCGTCTAAATAGTGTTTTCCTTTTTCAACTTCCCCCAGTTGAACGTAGTTATGTCCAATTTGGTAATGAAATTCATTTAAGAGATAAAGCAACTCTTCGTTAAAGCAGAGATTTAGTCCTTTATAACAATAAGAAAGAGATTCTTCATACATATCTAATTTTGTATACGCTTGAGATAAGCCAAATAAAATCCTTAAATTCCCTTTCATATTTAAAACGTGTGGGAGATTTTCTATATTATTTAAGGCCTCAAGAAAAATGGTCACGGCACTTCGATAATTTTTAATTTCATAAAAAATAATCCCGATACTTGTGAGAATTTCAATTTCCCTTTCAGAAAGAGATACACGTTTTGGATTTGTTATTGCGATCGCTTTACTCAAAGTATCAAAAGCCTTATCAGCATTCCTATCCAAATAGTAGTAACAAATTCCCTGATGCCACATCAAATATTGCTTTAAGGATTTCTGATTAAATAAGGGATTTTCCTCTTCTTGTTGAATGATATTGCTGATTGCCTCGTAATTGCGATCTCTTTTAAACTTTTCTATTAGTTGAATAACTGCATTCGGGTAATGGACAGTTGTCTTGGAAGCGATATCGAAAAAATAGGTTAGTTCCATATCGAGCTTTTTTGAGAATTTATAGAGCACATCTATGGTGGGGTAGGATCGTTCTTTTTCGAATGAGATTAATTCTTCTACTGTGCAGATTCCTTCGGCTAATTCCTCTACCGTTAAGTTTTTGTATTGCCGAAAGGATTGGAGGATTTCTCCAAATAAATATTTCTCTAGCTTCATATAAATCCCTCATTTCAACAATCTCTAATTCAATAGTAACATATTCCTTGTCTCTTTTTACAGGGAAAGGTGAACTAAATTTCGAAAATTCAATAGTATTCGATAATTTTATTTTTAAAGCGGTCGATTTTAGAATTTGTATTTACTATTGTAATATAGTTATTTATTATACAGCAGACTTGTGGATCTGTGTGTTTTTCAAGGTCATTTCCTCCATGGATAAAATGCTAGATTCAATACTATCCATTGAAAGATCGTTACTATAACCCCGATTTGATCATATATTGGATATTGGTCAAAAAACCTCAGAATAAAGAATTGCAGCGGCAAAAGACAGAGGGAGAAAAGCAGCAAATTTCGATTTGATTTTTTCCATAAAGGATATAAGTAGGATCGTTGGGTCCGTATATCCCGGATTATCCATCGGATAGATAAGCCTAAAAAGAGAAGATCGATAGGGAAAATGATTTTTCCTACCGGTAGGTCTGTTCCTAATGTGTCCCCCCGAAAATGAACAGTTTCTGAGGAGAAAAACCATGAACCTGATTCAGTGACTAACAGGATAAACCAGAGTAATAAAAGACAATGAAATGGCTTTCGGGCTCCTCTCCATCCGAGAAAAATGACTGTAATCAGCAATGCGGTGAACATCAGCAGGAGCCAATAATGCCCGGTGATTCCGCTGCCGCCTATTCCTAGCCACCCTGACCATGTATAGGAGCGGCCATCGAATAGCCCCCGAATCACAGGCAGCCAGAAAGTAATTCCACTGACCGTTACATATGCAAGAATAACGTGCAAAAGCCAATCTGGTTTCCATTTCATGCCGATCCCCCCTAATAAATTGTATTAATCTTATTGATTTTCATGCCTTCTAAACGCATTTCTTAGAAAAACTGGAAAAAGGTTTGATTCAGGGAAACTTTTTTCTGAAACTTTAGTAATATATTATTTGAAATATTTGTCATTTTATCGAATAGGAATGAATATGGAGAGAGACCTTTTAACGTGAAGCGGCAGTATTGGGGGAGGCCATTCGCGCTTAAAAAGATGACAAAACGGAGTTGGCTGACAACTTGCTTAAATTGGCTGATGAACTACCAAATTTGGCTGACAAACCTTCATAATTGGCTGACAAACTACCAAATCTGGCTGACAAACATGCATAATTGGCTGATAAACTACTAAATCTGGCCGATAAACTCGTATAAAGGGCTGACAAATAAAAAAGGTCGATTCATTTAGAGGAATTCAAGATAAAATATCGAATTAATAACTTCAAATACGAGAGAGGAGTGTCATATTGATTAAAAAAGAGAGAAAAAAGCCGATTACATTACGAAAATTGGAAGCTTTGGATAGGAGAATACGGCCTGCTCATCCAAAAAAGCAATTAATAGCGGATGATTTGGCAAAAAAGAAGGCGGGTTTTCGCGGGGAGCAGGCGCTTAATTATCATTTAACCTTCTTGCCGACTGAAAACTACTATATTTTCCACAATATAAGATTACAGGATCATAAAATGCGATTTTTCCAAATTGATACCTTAATCCTTACTCTAAAGTTCCATTTAATCCTCGAAACAAAAAACTTCTCAGGGACCTTGTTTTTCGACCAGGAATTCCATCAATTATTGCGCACCAATCAAAACGAAAGTAAAGCCTATTCCGATCCGATCACCCAAGCAAATAGACAGACCCGTCAATTTCGATTGTGGTTAAATAGTCATCGTTTTCCATCCGCTCCAATCATTCCATTTGTAGTCATCAGTTCTCCATCGACCACGATACAAACGAATCCGCAATATTCCCACCTGCTGCGAAATGTAATCCACTCAGCTGCACTTCCCTTTAAAGTTGAAGAGATTGAGAAGAAACACAAATCGAACCTCTTAACCAAAAAAGAGCTAAATGCCATTTCCCGGCTGCTATTAAAAAAACATGTACCCTTTAATCAGGATATTCTGGCCAAGTTCCAAATTGGAAAAGAAGAGATTGTGACTGGAGTATATTGCAATAGCTGTTTGTCATTCTCCATGCGAAGAGAATGGGGGACTTGGAAGTGCACGAAATGTAACCAGGCAGATCCCGCTGCCCATCTGCAAGCACTTGAAGATTATGCGTTATTGTTTGGACCAACTATTACAAATTTGGAACTAAGAACATTTTTAGGAATCGAATCAGAGTCAGTGGCTAGGAAAATTTTAACCTCAACTTGTCCTGAATCTTTTGGGGAAAAAAAGAATAGAGGATATATGATTCCGATGTGGCTGGATTGACTAGCAGTTTTGGCTTCATCCTTATGAATGGGCTGCGCACCGCATAATTGGCTTACAAACTGCATGAATTCGCATTGCGTCACCGAATTGGCTGATAAAATGCATGAATTGGCTGATAAACCACTTAAATTGGCTGACAAACCTCCTAAATTGGCTGACAAATCTACTAAATCTCCCTCAGAGGAGATTTTTTTATAGCATATTTGAGAAATTCCACTAGATTTCTTAGAAAAATTTGATAAAAAGCACTCTTCCAATGAAAAATAGCACTCTTTAAGAAAAAAACCAGGGTTAAAAATGCATTTTACCCAAAATGGAGGGTGTCACCACGGGGAAAGGCGCCTTGCCACAATCCAACTACGATAAAAAGAAAAAACCCCCACTATTAATCAAAACAGAAGGGGTCCAAATAGTCTTTTTTAATCCGAATTACCCAGCAAATACCGGAGCCACATATGGCATTGTTTTTGCCAGAAGCCACACTAGTATAAGGACGACTGGTGCGTGGAAGATTAATTGCAAAATAGAATATCCCGCCAGATCTCTTGCTTTAACTCCCAAAACACCTAATAAAGGCAGCATAAAGAATGGATTGACCATGTTCGGGAGTGCTTCTGATGCATTATATACCTGCACAATCCAGGCCATGCTGACATTTAATTCTTTTGCGGCTTCAAGCAAGTACGGTGCTTCTACGATCCATTTTCCCCCGCCTGAAGGGAGGAAAAGTCCTAAAATGGCTGAATAAACGCCGGCAATGAACGGAAATGAATTTTCTGTTGAAATGGAAAGAAAGAATTTCACTAAAACATCATTCAGTCCAGAGTTCATCAAGATTCCGAAAATCCCTGCATAAAGTGGAAATTGTATGAGTACCCCACCAATAGCAGGCACTGAATTAGAAACTGAGTTCAAGAAGTTTCTAGGTGTCCAGTGCAAAAGCAATCCTATCATTAATAACATAAAGTTATAGTTATTAAGATTAAGTGCAGCAATCGGTCCTGTTTTCGAAATGACGTGAATGATATAAACTGAACCAATCGCAACTAATATTAGATTTAAGATTGGGCTGTATTCAAACCACTCTCCAGGGCGCTCAGCCTTTTTCTTCGTCTCATCAAGATTTCCTATTCTGCCATAATCAATTCCCGCCATTTCGGCAGTTTTCGCTTTGTCTTTACCTGGAGCAGACACATACGCAATCCAAACGGATAAAACAATGAGAACCACGATCATGGTTAAATTTTGCCATGTGAAAATAGTTTCTGACATGGAAATTGTCCCACTAATTTCATATAAAGCGGGAGGAATCGATGCTTTCGTTGCCATCAATAAGGCTGCAGAAGAGGAAAGGCCCAATGCCCAAACGCTTCCAAGTCCAAGGAATCCCGCAGCACCCATTGCCCGGTAATCGACACCTTTTACTCGTTTACTAATCTCTTTTATTAGAATTCCGCTAAAAATCAAGCTAAAACCCCAGCTTAAGAGAGACGTAAACATTGAAAAGAAGGCGACAAAGGCTACTGCTCCCTTTGTTGATTTAGGGATTTCAGCAAGCTTAGCGATAAGCTTATGAACCGGTTTAGAAGAAGCGACCACATAACCTGTAATGATGATAAAGGCCATTTGCATAGTAAAAGGGATTAAATCCCAATAGTGTGTCCCAAAATCAACTCCAATTTCAACAGGAGTCCTTCCCATTAATAAGGCAATAATAGCGATCAAAACGACTGCAATAGCAGCGAAAATATAGGCATCTGGGAACCACCGCTCACTCCAGTTTGCGAGTGAAAAGCCCATACGAGCCAGAAGCCCTTCTTGCTCTGTATTTACTTTATCTTTCTTCATCAAGAGTCACACCTTTCGTAAAATTTAGACTATTTATTCCAGCACTTGTACAACTATAAACTTCGCTTTTGTCCTCTCTCTTATTAGACTGAAATCGCTTACAAAACTTTGCTTATACCATTACCCCCTATAATTGCTCTCACGGAAGATTTTACATTTTGTTCGAATATTAGTAAAATTCATAAATAGAATATACTTTATTCTAATTTCGAATAAAGGGGGAGAAGTGGCATCATGGTACTTCGTGACATCAATTCTTTTATTGAAGTAGCGAATCATTCTTAGTGACGAATTTTTACTATGTATTCACCATGAGAATCGATTGCTTTATTGAAAAAATCCGACTACTCTATTGACTTCAAAGACGTTAAAGGTCTTCACTCCTTTGTAGAATATATCAGCATGGCCGCTGCTGGAGAAAGTTGATCCTCTTGAGAAAAAGGCATAAATTATTGCCCTTCTGGGACATTGGCTGACAAACAGCATGAATTGGCTGATAAACTACCTAAATTGGCTGATAAACTACCTAAATTGGCTGATAAACCACCTAAATTGGCTGATAAACCATCAAATTTGGCTGATAAACCCCTATATTTGGCTGACAAATTACATGTAGGCTGCCAAGGCACTTCATTTGGCTGACAATCTCCCTGAATCAGCAGACAATCCCTCATAAATTAGTTAAAAAGTTACCTTACAACCGCCAAAATCGCCAATAATTCACCCAAACACACTCACAAAGGGTAATATGAAGTTATAACCATAGTTAAAAAATGCCAAGAAAGGGACCCCCTCATGAACCCAATAATTATTGAAAAAGCACCCGCTATTGTAAAAGTAAGACTGGATCCTATCCCTATCAATCTGCCACTTGAAATCCGGCACCAGCATGAACTTTATTGGCAAGAACAAACGAAAACGAACTCCTCCTTACGCAACGGAGAAGTCTTTACGATTACCAATATCGAGCAAACGGAGAGAGAGCTTGTCGTTACGGTGGCTAAGACTGACTATAAACATTATCTATACACACTAAACCATGAAGATTGCGAGGAGCCATGCAAAGTCATTTATACTTGCGCCGCGGTTATAACTAGCGACAAGAAAATGGCCATTGGCCGAATGAATCGGACAACCTCTACACCAGGCCGCTTGCAATTTACAGGAGGGGGACTGGATGAATCAGACCTAGAAGATACAACCTTTAATTTAGAGAAAAATATCTGCAAAGAAATTAAAGAAGAGCTCGGATTAGACATTCACTCACCATCCACTCGCTCTTTTATCCCTAAATTCATGAAGCGTAAAGGTACACATGATTTTTGGGCAATTATCTATGAACTATCTGTTGAGTACACAGCCGAAGAGGTTCATGCCCGATTCCTTACCCATAATCATGATTTAATAGAAATGGGACAGCAGCCAGAGTTTGATGATCTTCTATTTGTTCCTATTGAAAAATCAGCTGTAGAAGCCTTCATCCAACATGAATCATCCCCGATGGTAGATTACCTAGCTCCGATTCTAGTGGAATATACAGAATCATAGGAGCCTTAGCGAAATGAAAAATATAACTATAATTCCATCCATAAATATACTAAAATAGGACTTAATACATAATGTCATTATCTGTCGTCCGTGTTCGAATCTTCCAGTTACGACTGCGAACGGTGTTTGACAACAAGGGGGGAGCACCAATGGGGAATTTGAAAAAGTATTTTAGTTTATTGCTAGTTTTATTGCTGCTGTCGAATGTGACTTCTGTTTCTGCAGCGGAGCCGATTGATGAAATACGAGATTTGATTAAGGAATATTACATAGAGGACGTGCCGGCTTCGGTTTTATCCAAGCCGACTGCGAAGGAAATCACGGAGCATTTGGACCCTTATTCCGTCTACATGTCAGCTCAAGAGTTTAACCAATTTACGAATGGCATTGAGCAGCAGTTAGTGGGAGTTGGGATTGTTCTGGATGAGGATCCAAAGGGAGTCAAGATCATATCAGTGATCCAAAACGGTCCAGCTGATCGGGCTGGGTTGAAGGCAGGGGATATTATTATGGGTGCCAATGGAGCGAGCTTTGCAGGACAATCCGTACAAAAAGCCGTTTCAGTTATTACGGGCGAAGCGGGTACTTCCGTCACGCTGCAATATATTTCAGTCGATACAAATGAAAAGGTCATAAAGACGTTAACAAGAGAATTAATCAGAATTCCGAATGTCGAGTATCAAATGCTCGGAGGGGATATTGGCTATATTCGCCTTCATAGCTTCTCTCAAGAGGCAACGGAGGACATTACAAATGCCATTGGAAAATTACCGGGAGCAAAAGGCTGGATTTTCGATCTCCGAAACAACGGAGGAGGCTATGTTTCCACAGCCCAGGAAGTAGCCGGCCTATTTCCTAACGTAACGAACGCCTTCCAACTGAGATATAAGAAAGAACGGCCAGAGGTTTACGCGGCTCTTCCGCAAAAGGTGAAGTTTACAAGCCCGACTCATATTCTCATCAATGAATACAGCGCAAGTGCTTCCGAAATGATCGCGGTGTCTGTCAAAGAGCAAAAAGGGGCAACCTTATACGGACAAACATCCTATGGAAAAGGGTCCATGCAGTCGCTATTCCCATTGAGTGACAACGGCATGCTAAAATTAACAACAGCACGATTCTATTCACCGAGAGGGATTCCTGTTCATGAAGTAGGGGTCACTCCAAATATAGAAACGGCCGTGGGAGAGGAATTAATCGTCTCGCATAGAGATCAACTACTTGCGAAACACTCAACCTATCAAAAGCTGCCTGCGCTAAAGGATGTTCCTGTAACAAAAGCCTTTACGGTTGCAATGAATATGCAAATGGACTGGTCCAAACTAAACGCCCAGGACGTTCAGTTGATCCAACTAGGTGGCAAGGAAGTACCGGTTGATGTGAAAATAGCGGATGATTATAAAATGACCATCACTCCGAAAGCACATTTGCAATCAAAGGGTAAATATTTGCTCATGATCCATCCGAAATGGACAAGCAAAAGTGCAAAGCAAATGCAGAATGGAATTTATTTAGAGGTAACAGTTAAATAAGATATGGCTAAGTGAACCCGGGAGAAATCCTGGGTTTTCTAATGTTATTGAGAACAAGGAAGAGGGCCATTACCAAACTATATGTTCTTTATTAAGAAAAAATTGTTCGTTTCCTATTTAAAATTCAGATTATTTATTGTATAATATAGAATATAATTCAATGGGCATGTTCAAGTTGCTTATTTTTTTAGACTAATCGTTCTATATAACGAATAAAAAAGGAGGACATCACATTGGTGCCAAGGTCTTCTCGACATTGGAGTAATAAGAGAAAACAAAGGAAAAGAATGTTTAAGGCTTTTTCGTCTAGTGTAGCTGTTTCATCCCTGATATTAGGTAGCGGGCATTTAGTATCGCCTACATACAGCGAATTTAATTCAGTTAAAGAACAGGAAGTGGATATTTCTGCATGTTTTATTTTTCCTCAGACGATTGAGCAGATGCGAGATCGTACAGTTGTACTTCAAGTGGAAGCGAAGGCCATATTGGACGAGGCCTTAGGAAAAGTGACTGAACTTAACGTGGAGTCAATGAATGAGAAATTAGCCAGCCTGAAGCAAGATGCTGTAACAGAAGTAGGAGATGAAACTGGGGATGCAGATGTCGCCGCTCCATCCCAAGAATCTGGTTTGGATATGAATACAATCGATGGACTTCAGGGAGCTCAAGCTCAATTAAGGGCAGACATTGCCGCTCTAGAAAACATAATGACCTCTCTTCAAAACACCATTACTGCTAATGAGGAAGAAATAAAAGCGCTTGATGAAATCACCAAAGAGATTGATGAAATGGTGACACAATTGGAAGAAATCATTAAAGAGGTTTTTCCTAAAGCCCGGGACCAAATTCAAGAAAAATTAGATGAAATGAATGAAATTAATGAATACATTCTTGAAATAAAAGATGCAGCTATCCAAGATTGTAAATTTGATCCACAGTTTTTTGAGGACATCTTACTGCAAATGAATACGGAAAAAGCCAAGACGGAAGAATTTATTAGCAATCTGGAAGAAAAGCTAGCTACTACCGGGGAGCAAATTAATCAGCTGAATAATAATGCTGTAGAACTGCAAACAGCCATGGAAGAACTTCGACAAGCAAATGAAGAGTTGTTAGCTTCAATAGAAAGTATTAAAGCGCAAATCGCAGCATTAAATGACCAAATCGCGGCAATTACCCAGCAAATTGCTGACATGAAAGCATTACAGGTGCAAAAGGACAGTTTATTTGCAGGAATGGGTGCACTTAAAGAATATCTGGAGAAGTCAACTGACTTATCAGAGGAGCAGATCCAGCTATTATTAGAAAAGTTAGCAGGTGTCGTCAAAGACATTGAAAAAATAACCCTTGATAACAAAGACATGTCCGCCATTGAAAAAGCAATTCTTGAGCTAGACGAAGAAATTAAGCAAGAAGAAGAGAAAGCAAAGTTAGAAAAAGAAAGGCTTGCAAAGGAAGCAGAGGAAAGGGAAAAAGCGCAGTTAGAGAAGGAAGCTAGCGAAGCAGCTGAGGCAGAGCTTGATCAGGAGCAAGAAACTGGTGAAGGTGAAGATGAGGTAGTAGAAGAGGAGAAGCCAGAGGGCGAAGAAGCTGAAGAAGATGGAGAGGACAAAGAAGAGACTGAGGATAAAGATAAAGAAGACCTAGAAGAAGGTAATGAAGGGGAAGACGGGAATGAAAACGAAGATGAATCCGAAAAGGGTGATCAAGAGCTAGAGAAAGAAAAGGATCAAGAAAACAAAGATAACCCAGGTCAGGGTAAGCCAGAAAAAGAAAATCCTGCAAAACCAGAGCAAGGCAATGATAACAAAAGGAACCAAAAGGACAATGATAATCAAGGCCAAAAACCTCAAGAGCCGAAGCCTGACAATAATTCAGAGAAGGTAGACCAAGGAAATAAAGAGCAGGCAAGAAAAGAAAACGCGAATCAACGGGAAAATGGGATTAACCTTCTATTAGGTCTGCTGGAAAGGCAAAAGTCAGGAAATGATGAAAGTACACCACATTTACAAGACGATAACAAGGTAGAAATGAGAAATGAAGAAACGGACCATCCTACAGTGGTGGAAGTGGCCCCAACGGCAACTCATAGTCCAGTTTAGGTTATTAAATAACATACAGCTCCGGTAGAGGATCATAGCTACCGGGGTTTCTCTAGTTGGAGAGGTTTAATTATAAGTTGAGGCTGGAAGGATTTAGTCACCCAGTGTATTAAAAATAAAACAAAAAAAGCCAGCACCCTCAATCCAGGATACTGACAAAAGTTCGGCAGATAACTCTGCCCAGTTAGGTAAGCACTAGCCATTGGAACAATCCATTACTAGTGTCCATCTATAAGACGTTTTGACTATCAAAAAAGTTTCATTCAATCCGAAGAATTTTGAAAATATTTTCTTCTTTTTGGTCTTTCTGAGGTAAATCTTCATTTTCCTCATCTGATTCGGTGACTTTACTGTTAGACTCAGTTTCTGTCGAATCATGGGAATCCTCATCCATTACTGTCTCTTGAGATTTCCCTTGTTCACCAGCAACTTTATTTCCCTCTTTAAACTCACTAAAAAGTGTGGGCCAAATAATCAGGTTAATGATAATTAGGGTAAAAATGAACGTATTGATAAGAGCCTTTTTTGCCATTATGGGATCACGATCTCCTTTGTCTCCAGCACCTTATTGGATATGCTGTACCCTTTGATGGTCAGCTTTTCACCTTTTTTAAGGTCTGGTTTGTAAAGGACAAATTGGTTATTTCCCTTATATTCAAATTCATCACTGCCTGCCTTCACCTTTACCACCTGGTCGCTAACTTTAACTGAGATTTCAACAAAATGTGAATGGCGTTTGGTCTGGGAACTCACAAACTTCGTATCTTTCTGATTTGAATTTGGAGTGATACTGGGACTAGGTTTACCATTGCTAGTGTTTGTTGAAATTTGTCGATTGTCAGTTTTTGTCGGACTGATTGTCACTTTATTGGAACTCTCTTTTGTAACCAGCTTAAAAGGCAAAACAGTATGTACATTCAAAAACGTACTCTTACCCGTTTTTACATTCCCTTTAATGTATAGATAATATTGAACGCCTTCTTTATAAGAAGTTTCAGGTGTAATCGTTACCTTAGTTTCATCCGCGGAGAGACGCAGCTTTGTCTGCAGCTTCTTCTGGCTATCATCAATAATATAGAAGTTTTGCTTCTTAACTGTTCCTTTGTTAACAGGTGCAGTAAAAGTAATGGACCAGCTCTTTAATGGATCCTTAATTGTCCGTTCATCTAATTTAACCTTTTCAATCGAAGCTTGTCCTGCCATAATTCCAGGAAATACGACAATAATCGCAACCAAGCTAAGAAGAAATAATGTTCTTCTCATCTACCTGTCCTCAACCTGTACTTTAATATCCTGCATTAAGCTTTCAGATAGAAGGGTTGTGAACAATTTATCATTGGACAGGAGTTCATAGAAGGTGTAGCCCTTTCCAGCTGTTTGGTACTTAAAGGATTCCTTATAGGAGTTGATTATTTTGCCTTCTTCTGTAGCAAATTTAATTATTTTTGAGTCGATCGTTTTCTGATCTTTATTTTGAACGGTTACACGAACATCGTAGAAATCAGGAACCTTTGAAAAACCAATATCGAACATCAATGTTTTTTGCGCTGCCCCTTTCGTTTTCGGAGGCACAGGATCAGCAAATCCTTTTTGCAGGACTTTTCCATTCCTCATAATATCAACGTGTACCGTATCGACATCATCACTCTTCGTTGTAATATCAATATTCGTAATGCCGCTAAAGGAAGTTTGGTCATCCTTCATTGCTCCGGGTTTCTTATGCATAATATTAATTTCATTTATATATCTCTCGGGAGCGAAGGCTTTAATTTGCCTAGGAGCGTAGTCATCCAGTAAATTCGTCAGCCTTTTTTCGTTCACGACCATCAGTTCATAGAAATCAATGAAGTTCGTATGAAAGGAGTAGGAAAGAGACTGATAGTATGTCCCGTTTTGCAGCTCCACTGCTGGGGCATTCATTTGAACGAGGTATTCCTTATTGAAATCCATCATATTCTCTGGAATGATAATTAACGTTTTCCCATCTTTCCGCACATTTTTAATGGAAAAATCATAATAGGTTCCATTGGTTCTTTCATATAATCTTATATATTGGGAGGATACATTTTCGATGTTGCTATTAAACTCGATTTTAATGTCTGTATCGATCGGAACATTCTGATCCCCAGCTGCAGGAATGGTTTTTTCGATTTGGGGATAAGTAGTGGCCCTGGCATGGTTGTGAAACGCGGGTCCTATTATAGATAGAAGCAAAATGAACATAACTCCTATCACCTTGGCTGTCTTCATTGTCATTAACCACCTTCATATGTAATGTTTCTTTAGTCTTACTATACAACGAAATTCGACAATTCTCCACCGGAAAAAGGAAAAAGCCGCCAAATTTGGCGGCTTTTCCTGAACGCTGAAGCGAAGGTTAGTACTAGCGTACTATACAAGTTAAAGAAAGCATCCATTTGGGAGAAAACCTTCTTATCCCTAGTGTACCAAATATTACGGGAAAATACATGAAAAATTTTCTAATTGACCCATTTTTTTATTTAATATGCAATTTTTTTTTATTCTTGCATAGAATTAAAGGGTGTGCATTTAGGAAAGTTAATATATTTACATTTTTTAAGTTTGAGAAATGTCTAGCTTCAGCGCCTACCTCCTCGAGGTCATAAGCCGATCCGCCAAGAAGGTTAAAGTACAACCTTCTCGACGGCTCGTCTTATGCTTGTCGGGGGTGGGCAAGGCGCTTCCGCTTTTCTAACAAACAGTAAATATATTACAAAATTAATAAAAATATGATAAAAATTGTAGAAATTTAGCAAGCTTTATATTATCATATGATATATAAACCAAAGTTGGAAAACCCATCTTCGTCTGCCAAAAAAAATATACATTGGTAACTATTGCATAAAAGTTAATAGTTTGGTATACTTTTTTACTAGTTAGGTAAGCGGTGGATATAGAGGAAAATACAACCATTGGTTTATTCATTGCTAACAAAAAAAATGCACTACATAGCATGAAGGGAGAATACAAGTTTATGAAAAAGAAAGCAATTAAACTAGCAACATCAACAGCTATCGCAGCTTCAGCATTCGTTGCTGCAGCACCAGCTAACCAAGCTGATGCGGCTGTGAACGTAGATCAATTAGTACAAGACGCACAAAATGCAGGAACTGTCCTAAAATGGGCTATTTCAGTTGAAGGTTCAGCTGACTATGTAACACGTCCATATGCTCAGTACAATGCTGCTAAGAAAGCAATTGAAGGAGCTCAAAATGCACTTAAGGGTGCAAGTGCTTCTGATAAACTTAAATACGAAGCTCGTTTAACTGATCCACAAATTCAAGTGAAACGCGCAGCAGCTTACATTGATGCCATCACTTCAAGCGAAAAAATTAAAGAATTAACTGCTAGCTTAGATGCAGCTGTTAAATCTGATGATATCGAGAAAGTAGAAACTGCTTACCACAAAGCAACTGCTGAGTACCGTAAGCAATCTGCATTACTTGACCGTGTTTATGGTCAATCTACTCGTGACGGTATCCGTAATGCAGTTAAACCAGCAATTGAAAAATTAGTTGCTGATACTAAAAATGATGTAACTGTTAATATGCTTGCTAAAGCAGCAGCTGCTGATGTTAAAGCTGGAAAGTTAGTGGATGCTGGTAAAAAAGTAGCTGAAGCTCAAGCTATCCTTGATGCTAATGTTCTTAAATGGGAAACTTCTTTACAAAAATCAGTAAATGATGTTGTAGAATCTATGCCGTTAGCGGTTACTTCTGTAACTCGTGTTGACTCAACTACTTTAACAGTTAAGTTCAATAAAGCTGTTGATGGAGCACACGTTGCTGATTACACATTTGATAATGATTTACTTGTAACTGAAGCTAAATTAGGAACTGATAAAAAGACAGTTACATTGACTGTTACTGGTGAAAAGACAGGAAAGACATACAAATTGTTCTACAAAAATGTAGATACAGGTATTTCTTATTCTACTGCTGCAGCTCCAGGTAACCCTAATATTGACGTTGATGCTCCAGACACAGCGCGTTTAGATGTAGATAGTTCTAGATCATATGTTTTCACTTTGAAAAACCATAATGGTTCTCTTTACAATGGTGACGTAACTGTTGACCTAGAAGATCTAGTAGCTGAAGCAACAGCTGACCCTCTTGATGTTGAACTTTACTATACAGATTCAACAGGTGCTGTTACTAAATCTACTGATAATAACCCTACTTTCATTGTGAAAGATGGAAAATTAAACTTATTTGTAAAAGGTCTTGTAGCTGGTAAATTCGCTCCTGTAACTTATTTTGATGCTAATGGTGATGGAGATACGGATGACAAGAATGAAAAGTTAACTGGCGGGACTTCTATTTTCTTAGCACCAGGTGCTGCAGGTACTGGTGAAGTTGTAGACTATGTCGATTTAACTAATAATTATTTCGCAACTGCTGCATTAGACAAGTTTAACTTTGATTCAAATGATATCTACCGTATCAAAGGTCAAGCTGTAACTTTTGAACAATTTAAAGCTGCTCTATCTAAGAAGGATGAAATTGACGTTATTAATTACTACACAGATAAAAATGCTGTAAGTGTATTCAATATCACTAAAGATTATTCTACACAATTATTCTCAGTTAATAAATTTGCTGAACGTGTAGATACTCCAACTTACACTGTATCTGGTACTGGTACACCAGGAACTGTAGTTGTAATTAAAGACAAAACTTCAGGTAATTACGTTAATCATACTGAAGTAAGCTCTAATGGAACATGGAGATACCAACTTAATTTAAGTGCTAGTACTTTATATGACTATACATTCTCACAAGTAATTAAAGGCACTGAAAACACAGCAGGTGAGCAACTTACTTATGCTGGTGCGGAAGAAGATGTAGCAATTTACTCAGGTAAATTTGCGATTAGTGCACAACCTACTTATACTGCATTATCTAAGGAATTAGAGATTGTATTCTCAGCTTATGATGATGTTAAGGTAAAAGATGGTGCTACAATTACACTTCGTGATTCAAATTCAACATATGTTTATACTCTAGGTAAAGACGGTACGACTTATTCTACTTCAAGTGCTGATGGAACAGCTAATGGTGACATTACAGATGGTAAAGAAACATTAACTATCACACTTGGTGTTGGTAAACTATCGGCTGGTGCAAATGACGGATTGTCAGATCAAGTTGTAATCGATGGAATTACAAACGTTACAAACCAATCTGATCTACGTATTGATTTCGGAAACTGGTTCGTTAATTTCTAAGAATAAAATTTAAGTTGGGAAAGTGCTATTCACTTCCCGAGAAATATCGAAAGATATAATGGAAGGTTCTGTAGAGAAAAATCTCTGCAGAACCTTTTTATAATTAATAGTGGGTGAAGGTACCTGTGGTCTAGACCACAAAATATAGACACTATCAAAATACGACATTTTATCGCTTTTTGATAGTGTAGATAGTAACTTTTTTAGGAGAAACGAATCCAAGCTTGTATTGGGTTCGTTTTTCATTGTAGTAACGGGTATATTGATTTATATCTTGTTGAAATGTTTCTAATTGAATATTGGGATAGAAACAAGGGAATTCTGTTTTTAATTGAGAAAAGAAGCTTTCAATCACGGTGTTATCCCCACAGTTCGCCTTACGTGACATACAAGGTGTAAACTTCAAAGTCTTGCTCAGGTTATAATAGTTAAATGACCTATAAACACTTCCTTGGTCACTGTGTATAATGACCCTTTAAGGGTATTTAATTTTCGTTTCTTTCGAGCTGATTCAACGGTAGCTTTAATAAGCTCTTGGGCTAGAGCTTACTTCTATGGCGAGAATTTCCTTATTAAATAAATCCATCAATGCTGATATATATAGCTTTTCTTGTTCTACTTGGAATTCTGTCATATCTGTAATCCATTTTTGGTTGGGGTGATTGGCGTGAAAATCCCGTTCTAAAAGATTGTTATATACATATCCAGCAGCCTGCCCTTTTGTTTCTTTTGTTGGTTTAGGCCGCCTTACTAATGCTTTAATATTTGCTTCTCTAATAATATGAGCTACTTTTTTATGATTATCAATAATACCTTTTTCTTTTAAGTATTTTGCAATTCTTTAAGCTCCATAGGTACCTTTATGAAGATTATATGCCTGTTTTATCTTCGTTAAAAGCTTACACCTTGTTTGAGAATTGCTTTTTAGGTCTATTAAGATAAGCAAATAGCCACTTTTTGAAACCCCTAATACACGACAAAGAAGAACAAGTGGATAATCCTTTCTCAAAAAAGAAATAGTCTCAAATTTCTTGCTTATTTGCTCTCTTTGAGAAAGGACTGGAACTTTTTTAATATCTCATTCTCCAATTCTGCTTCTTTGAGTTTTTTCTCTAACTCTCTAACTTTTTTATTGCTATTTTTGGATTGAGGGGAACTATGTGAATGCGGATTTTCTTAGCCCTTTTTCCCTCTATCTTTATATGCATTAACCCAGCGATTAATAGTATCACGGTGCAAATTTAGATCTCTAGCGACCTCTATTTACTGAGATTTGTCTCCACCAATAATTTGAAGTACAGATTTGATCTTAATTTCGACATTTGTATGTTTTCTCGTCATTCCCAATAATGTAGAAATTTCGTATCTTTATATATGTCCAATATAAGGGGGCCAACCACTGTCACCACACGAAATATGTCGAATCGCATTTTTAGAAAAACTCTGTGGAGAGAAAATCTTTGCGAGGCTATTCTTTTATTAACTAAAATTTTCTATTGAATTAAGCACGATTATCAGAAAATGATATTCAAAACGTTTTAAGCGAATCTATTATATTACTGGTCAACTCACAGCAATAAATGGTACATAAAAAGCTTTAGCAACCGCGGAAAAGGCCAATTACACTTTTATTGCTAAATACAAGATAAAGAAATGTAGGCAGAGTTAGACACGCTAGAACTTAGCAGCGCATACCAATTAGAAATTTCTTCTCATTAATCTGATGGAATTACTGAAGTTGTTACTTCACAAACTACTTACACAAGCAGTAATGTAAATAGAGCATTAGTAAGAGTAGGTAGATTAATTACTGTCCCTGCTGAAGTATAAGAGAAACCGTTTACTTTACAGCGAAAGATGGAGTTCATTAAGTCGTCATTTATGTTACAGTAGCACAGTAACTGGAAAGGTGTTTGTTTTAGTGAAAATGGACTAATGCAAAGAGGGGCTTTTACTAAAGGGAACCAATACTATAACCTTAATGTAAAATTTCGCCCTATTACATAATACTGGATATATATATATAGGCGGTTATAAAGTCAAGTTAAAACAAAGAAAAGTCAACTATTTAATACAGTTGACTCTCCTCTTTTTTAAGAGAAAACTATGAAAGGAGATCGTGAAAGACGAAAATCTGCTTTAGCTTACTAAATCTCTTTCTTAATTCCCGCTTTAATTGTATTGCCAGCATCATCTTTAATCGTTGCCATAGTTTTTGTTTCAATTATTATACTACCGGATGTAAATAAATTACTGTTGCTTACAGGAGAAATAATAATTTCTCTTTTGTTGCTAGAGTTGCCTTCTACCTTATAATCGCTTGCAAGTATTGGACTGTTATCAATCATAATATCAAAACTAGTTTTTCCGTTATCCAAAAGGTTAATATTTTCTGAAAATGTAAGTTTAATATTAATGCCTACAAGTACAGCAGACGTAAGCTCAGGTTGTTTATTTTCTTTAATAGTAATAGCAAGTGAGGTATTGGCCACTACATTACCAGAAGGATCCTTTACACCAGTAACTGTAATTGTGTGTGTACCAGATTTCTCAATATGACCTTCAGGTAAGGTAATCGTTACGAGTTTTTTGTCACTGCTGAAATCAATTTTGGTACCTGAAGGTAACGAAATCTTATTTAGTTGGTAATTTGAATGTAATGTAGCTGACTCCTCTGTCACTGGCTCATTAAATGAGACTTTGAATTGACCATTTACTGATGATGCAAGGATTGTAGCCTTTGGCTTTTCCATATCCTCTCTTTTTGTAATTGAAGTTGTAAACCATTCATTTCCATTTTGAGAGCTCGAATTATCTTTAACTGTTCCCTCATTAACACTAAAAGTATAATCCCCATCAGGCAGTAATTTTGCATCAATGATCATTTTGTTGTCATTGTTCGCCTTAAGCTTAGGTGTAAATAGATTCCCATCTGGATCATAAGCGGTAATGTTCGCTGCTAAAGGCGTACCTGTTTTTAGCGGTTTGTCGAAAAATATATGAAACTCATTTGCCTTATTATCATAGACTGCACGAGTAAACTTAAGAGGTGCAACATCTTTCGTCAAGTTTACAGTATGATCAGTTGCCCGCCCAACATTATTAGCTAGGTCCTTATAATCCTTCACTTGTACATTCAATCGAACAGAGCTCTCGTTTGTCCCATAAACTGAAGTCGGTAGCTCGATTTCAAACTTTGTTTTATTCCCTGAAATGTCTTTGACAGATGTAGGGCGAATAGGTGAATTGCCTTTTGTAATTACAAGATGGCTAGCAGTAAGGTCAATAAGAGTTTCGTTAAATTCAATAGTGAACGTTCTCTCACCTTTAGTTTGTACACTTCTTACTACTGGGAGAGAAGTATCCGCTAAAGAATTATAGAGAAATGTGCCACTATACTTATTCATCGTATTTGGTGAGTTAACAACTAAATCTCTAGCACCAGTAACTACGATAGAATAATTCTTTCCTTTTTGTAAACCTAGGCGATCAAGTTCGGCTTTTGGAATAACAGCAGTATCCGTATCATTATAAAGTGTATTAACACTAGCTTCTTTTCCATTAAGAGTAACA
Source organism: Bacillus sp. JJ1474 (assembly GCF_036965225.1). Lineage (NCBI taxonomy): Bacteria > Bacillati > Bacillota > Bacilli > Caryophanales > Bacillaceae > Bacillus > Bacillus sp. JJ1474. Next base: position 19,187 of record NZ_JBALPC010000037.1, read on the forward strand.
CTTATCGGTGAGTTTGAATCAATCATCTCTGAGAATTTGATCTCAAGATTTCCTTTCGAATCTGTAGTTACGAATGTAACAGTAGGTTTAGCATTGTCAGAAAACGTGAATGAAGTGACAAAGTCGTTGCTGCCTAATGTCTCATATGCAGCTGTTTGGATATTGCGTTTCACTGTAACGGAATAAGCAGAATTAGTATAGAGCGGATCATATAATTCGATTAGAGCAGATTTTTTATCTTCTGAAAGCTTAACATTTTTAATGGTTCTGCCGCTAACAGTATAGTTGGATGTATTTTCAGCACCATTTGTTCCATATCCGGCAAGCATGGCTTTGTTGAAATCCACTTTTATCCGTTTTGGCTCAGCTGCGCTGATTTTTTCTACCTTTGGAGTAAGTGTTACACCTAATGAATTTAATCGATCCGTTAATCCCTTTTTAATAACAGCATTGTCTACATTATTTAAGTATTTTTTTGCCTCTGCAATATGCTTTTCAGCTGTTGCAGTATTTTTAGCCGCCAATGCTTTAGCAGCTAAGTCAATTTCAATTTTCACCGTAACAGCATATCTTGCATTATCACGTACCTTTTCGGCTGCTTGTTTATACTGAGAGCGAATTAGGTCACGTGTTGTTTGACCATACACACGATCCAGAAGAATCGCTTGTTTGCGAATTTCTGTTGAAAGCTCATGATAGGCTTTCTCTGTTTGATCATTGATCGTGTTTATGTCCAGTTGATAAGCCAAAGTTTGTTGTTTTTCCTTAATCTTTTCTCCGGCTGTAATGGCATCAATATACCGCATTGTGCGATCAATATGAAGTTTTACTTCTTGATCAAGTTCAGCTAAATATTTATTCTTTTGGGCTGCTGGTAACGTATTAACGGCTTTTACCACATTATCATAAGCTACTTTTGCATTGTTATATGCCGTCCATGGACGCGTCTTCCCGTCAGCCGTCCCTTCTATAGAAATCGCCCATTTTAACACAGTTCCAGCCGCTTTAGCCGCTTGGACAAGCTTATCTGCTTGGCTTACTGTAGCTGCCTCTGGTCCAGTAGAAACGGTTGATACAAAAGCGGAAGCTGCAACCACAGAAGCACTAATTATTTTTATCGCTTTCTTATTTTTCATGAATAAACCTCCTGATATGAAATAAATGGAATTTGTGGTAACATAATGAATTTATCATATTACTATTGTAAAAGATTCTAGATAAATAGACAAAAGTTTAGTGGAAATAGTTTCATAAAAATAGATATTATTAGAACATTTTACTATTATTCTTTGAAAAGCTAGTTTTCCTTAGATTTTTAATTGAATTTTATTAAGGGTAGGAAAAACCTTCCTGATACTGTAATTTTTGCTATACTATTCTAGAAGGGAGAAGATTGGATGAGAAGACAGATATTAATGCTCTTAGTGATACTGCCTCTATTCTTGTCATTTGGACAAACAAAGGGATTTGCTGAGAACCAAGGTGATTATGAAAATGAATTTGAGAGTAAAGATGGAGAAATAATTGAAGATGAAAAGTTTTATGCAAGTTTGCTTGGACCACAGGTGTTTCAAACATCAGCTTTAACTTCAGCAGCTGGTACAGATGAGCAAGGGAATCCTTATATGTATTTTGTGATGCACGGTACCCCGTCTGCTTTAGCAGTTGTGGACTTGAACAGCAATGAATTAAGGAATACATATACGCTGTCTAATTCTACAAGTGCGTGGGGACTTGATGTGGATGAAGATGGAACCGTTTGGGTTGGGGGAACAACGGACGGGAATGTATATAGCTTTAATCCAAATACTGAAGAGTTTCGAGATCACGGAAATAAACTAACATTACCGAAGGATACCGCCATTCAAGATTTAGATGTAATAGACGGCGTTGTATTCGGTTCGACTGCTTACGGTGGCTCTGTATTTAAATATGATTCGTATATGGATGAGTTAGTGAACTATGGGCAAGCTTTATATAGGAAGGAATTTGCTAAGTCCATTGCCTATGATCAAGAGAACGACACCTTATATATAGGTGTGGGATCCAAGGCGGATTTAGTAAAGTTTGATTTAAAAACGAAAAAGAAAACAGCATTTCTTCCAGAAGAATATAAGAACGATAAATATGTTCGTGATATTCGCTTAATCGGAAATGAGATATATGCTCGAATGGATCCATCGAACAGATTGGTTGTTTTTGATAAGGAGACTTTAGAAAAGGTTGATGAAATGGAGCTGAATTCAAGAACCGTTTCATTACTGTCACCAAATAAGGATGCTATTTATTATTCTAAACATAATAGCCTTTATAAGTATGATTTAGAAAATAAAGAGCATATTGATTTAGGTGTTCCTTTATTGATGGGGACTGAGATGCTGACGCTAGATTTTGTTGAACTAAATGATGAAAATTATCCGGGTTTTACACTTGTAGGATTAATTGATAATGCTGGAAATGTATTAAAGTACAATTTAGATACGGGATATAATGAGATTACTAAGCTTGAGTTACCGCCTCAGCCTGTAACGCTATATACAATGATTCATGATGAAAAAAGAGAGCATATATTTATTAATGGTTACATGTCCGGTGGATTAGCTATTTATAATACAAACACTAATCAATCTGTACTTCATCAGGATATTAGTCAAATTGAATCCATGACCATTATGGGGGATAAATTATATATTGGTGCTTATCCAAAATCCCGAGTGCTAGAACTGGATTTATCTCAGCCTTGGAGTTTAACTAATCCAAGAGTGATTATGCGACTAGGTGAATTCGGCCAGGAACGTTCTACGGCTATTACCGCAGTTCCAAAACTTAATAAGGTATTTGTCGGCACATATCCGGAAACAAGCTTAGGTGGTGGTGCGTTAGCTGTCTACGATTTAAAAGAGGATAAACAGGAAGTCTATGAAAATTATATTTACAATCAAAGTCTTGTTTCATTCTTACATCATGAAAAATTTATCTACGGAGGCACTTCGATTCATGCAAACTACCAAGTAAATGAACGTGGAGCAAGGTTTTTCCGATTTAGACCTGACTTTCCTGAAGAAAAGGAATATATTCATTTACCGTTGCATGCTAGCATGATTACAAGTTTAATAGCAGACAAAGAGGGTACAATCTGGGCAATGGCAGATGGAACATTAGTTTCCTACAATCCTGATACTAAGGAAATAAGAACAAAGCAAATTCTAGAGCTCATATCAGGACGCTTCCGTAACGCCAAAATTATCGAAGGTATAGATGGAAATATCTACGGAACAGTAGAAGGAAAGCTATTTAAAGCTGATCGGAAGACCATGGAAGTGGAGACTCTAATGGAGGAAGGGGCTTATGAGTTGGCTCAAGATTCAAAAGGAGATTTATACTTCCGTAATCAAGCAGATCTATGGAAATATGAAATAAATCAATAATACTATGAATCAACCTATTTTTGGTAGGTTGATTTTTTTATTACTAATTTACTGGTAGGAACGAAATATCGTTTTCTATTTTTATCCTCTATAACCAAAATCATGACCTGTTGGCATATTTTTTGCATTTAATCAGGTAGAAAATTACTTTAATATATTCCTTGTAGGGGCAATTCACCAGCCTTACATAATGTTGGTATATTACAATAATAATATAAATATCTATCTAGGGGGATTTATCTTGAACAAGAAAAAGGCAATTAAAGTACTTAGTGCAACAGCAATCGCAGCATCTGCATTCGTTGCAACAGCTCCAGCTGGCGCTGACGCAGCAGCAAATGATGTTCAAACTTTAGTGAAAAAAGCTAAGGATGCTGGCACAGTTTTAAAATGGGCAATCTCTACAGAAGGTTCTGCAGATGGAAAAACTCGTCCATATGCACAATACAATGCAGCGAAAGCAGCTCGTGATGCAGCAGTAAAAGCAATCAACAAATTACCTGCAGCTCAAAAAGCAGGATACCTTGCTGACATCGAGCAAAATGTAACTCTACATATTAATCGTACAATGGCTTACATCGATGCTATTACAGCTGGTGAAAAAATTACTGTTAAGAAACAAGCTCTTGAAGCACAAATCGAGAAAAACCTTATTGATGACAAGACAGAAGCTGCATACCATGCGCTATCTACTGAAATTCGTAAGCAAGCAATCCTTTTAGACCGCGTTTACGGACAATCTACACGTGATGAAATCCGTGCTCAATACAAAAAGTCTGCTGAAGCAGTACGTGACAGCGTAAAATTCGAAGTATCTGTAAAAATCGAATTAGACTTAGCGAAAAAAGCTCTTGATGCTAACAACTCAGCAGATGTAGAAAAGCACCTTGCTGAAGCTGCTAAGTATATGAAAGAAGTAAAAAATACAGCTATGAAAGCTACACTAGTAAAAACTTTAGAAGAAGTTGAAAGTCAATTAACTCCTAAAGTGAAGTCTGTTAGTGCACTTAATGCTAAACAAATCGTTGTTAATTTTACTTCTGCATTAGCTGAAGGAACAACTGAAGCACAATTAAAAGACGCTTTTATTCTAGAAAATAAAACAGATTCAGCGGCAACTCTTTCTGAAGATAGAAAATCTGTTACTTATACTTTAGATAGCACGGAAGTAACAAATGCTAAATTAACTGTAAAAGCTCTTGATACAGCTAAAAAAGCTGCAGATAACTCTGTAATTCAAACTGAAGAATTCAATACAGTATTCTCATATGATGATGTTGTAGCTCCAGCAGTTGCTAAAACAGAATTCACTCATACTTCTGATACAGCTGCAGACTTAACATTAACATTCTCTGAAGAACTATCTTCATTTGGAACTATCTCTGTAAATGGTGTACAAGTTTCTCCGAAATCAAGCGATCTAACTAAAGGAGAAGTTGTATTAGGCGATTTAGAAGTAGGTAAAACTTATACAATTGATATCGTAGGTGCAACAGATGATGCTGCTGGAAAAACAAATAGAGCAGAACATCTTACACTTTCTTTAACGGTTCCAGCTAAAGTTGTAGATTCTACTGTTCCAACGGTTGCTACATCTACAAATGGAAACAAGTTAACATTAACTTTCTCTGAAGAAGTAACTAAAGGTGCTGTTTCAATTGGTGGGACTGCAGTTGCTGCAAATGACATTACTACAACAGACAATAAAACTTTTGTAGTAGATGTTCAAAAAGCAAATAGTGGTGCATTTTTTGCTAACAATACAAACTTCTTTACTTCAGAAGTGATCGTTAAAGGATTTGCTGATAAAGCATCAACTCCAAATGAAATGAAAGAAGTTAAATTTAATTCTACATTTACTGCTGATAAAACAGCTGCTTCATTAGTAAGCGCAGAAGCAAAAGCTGATGGTAAATTAGTTCTTTCATTCAATGAAGATGTTGTTTCTCCAGCAAACATTGCATCATTAACTGTTAAGTCAATTGATGGAATCTATCAAAGCTCAACTTCATTAACAGTAACTGCTGCAGCAAATCCTGTTGTAGATGGAAAAACAGTAACTAATAAGCTTGAACTTACTCTTGCTGCTGGAACGCAACTTGAAGTTGGCAAAACTTATGTTCTTGAGTTAGCTGCTAATAAAGTAGAAGACAACTACACAAACAAAAATGCACAAGTCATTACACTTAATGTTGTAAGACCTAAATCAGCTGATCAAGAAGCTGGAAAAGTTGTTACAACTACAATTAGTGAAGATAAAAATGTGATCACAGTAGCATTTGCTGGAACACATGCAGATGGAATGACTGATTCTGTACTATCTCCATCTAACTACACAATTGGTGGAAAAGTTCTTCCTGCAAACACAGACATTAAGTTTGTAGATAACAAAAATAAAGTGGTTATTACATTACCAGAAGGTTTTGTAACTGTTGATGGAACATTTACATTCACTGCTTCTAACTTAAAAGATGCATATGGAAACACGCTAGCTGATGGAGAAAACACAGCTCAATTAGCTTTAACTGAAAACATTGCTCCAACTGTTAATTCTGCATTAACTGTAAACGGAAGTAATGTAGCGGTTGTTAGCTTCTCTGAAGCAATTCAATCAGCTGATATCGATGCAGATACTGTCTTATTCGAAGGTATCGAAGTAAAAGTTAATGGCACTTCAGCTGCATTTACACCAGCTATTGAAGGTGGTAAATTGAAAGTTACTTTAACAAACGCTGTTACTTTAACAGACAAAATTACAGTAGATTTCAAGAATGCTGAATTAACTGATGCTAATGGCAACCAAGTTAAAAACGGTGTTGCATCTAACTAATAAATAAAAGAAAGAGAGTTACCGTTACTTGCGGTAGCTCTCTTTTTCAAATTAGAAAATTACATTACTTGTTATATTAAATCTATTAAGGGAATTTTCACAAGCTGAAACTGGTAATTCAAACTATCTAATATTATTATTTAATAGGCAGAAGGTACAGGTGCTGCAGACGTTTTTACATATTGAGTATATGTCCGCTTGTTTCCTACCGTGTCTTCGCAAATAAATGTTACCTTGGTTCTACCTGCTAGTGGTCCATTGAGATTAATTGAAAACTCGTTATTTTCATTTGTATCCACTGTTGCAATCTCCTCTGAGCCAACAAGAACCGTTACAGTTCCTTTTTCATTAAGTGTACCTTCTATTACTACAGTATCATTATATATTGAATTGACTTTCAATGTAGGTGCAGCTGTGTCTTTTAATACTGTTATAACTTTAGTTGCACTTTTATTGCCTGATTCATCTTCGGCAATAATACCTAGCTTTGAACCTATTGCTAAAACCTCTTCTACCTGTATACTAAACTTTCCATCTGAATCCGTAGCACCTGAAATAAATACAGGTTCTTCAATCTTTCCGTTACGGCCAATTTTATATATATTTATTGTACTAGCTTCATTTACAGAGCCAGTAAGGAAAGATGAAGTCCCGTGATAAAACGGATCTAGTTTTACAACAACTGGAGCTGTCTTGTCTTCTACAATTACATTTTGCTCTATTCTATTATCAGCAAAGTCAGTTATTAATACTGTAACATTAGTACCAGCTTTTTGCTTAGGAATAGAGATTTTAAAATTACCAAGTGCATCAGTTGATACAGCTGTTCTGTTTAACGCAGTATCTCCAACTTTTAGCTGAACTTTTGCTTCTTCGCTAACTTTACCAACTACAGCTGTGGAATTATCTGCAATTGAAATAGAAATTAATTCTGGATTAATGGTATCATCTTTAACAACAATTGTTACGATTTCGCTTTCTAAACCTTTTGGTTTCGAAAAGTCTTTAGCTTTTAGTTCAATATTTGTATTTGTTGTTAGGCGATTGCGTAAAGTTAATGAAAAGTTTCCTTCTGCATCAGTAGTTACAGTTGAAATTACTTTTCCGTTAACTGCGGCTGTGACCGTTGCACGCTCACTAACCTTACCTTTAATCAGTTTACTTGTATTAAACACATCGATAATACTATCTTGAATTATGATAGGTTTAGTTGCATCTTTCGCTATATAAGTTTTTTCTGTTTTGTTACCTATTGTGTCGGTTAATATGAAAGTTACTTTGGCGTTTGGTAATAGTTTAGGGATTGTTACTGAAAAAGAACCATCTTTTTCAGTAACAATTGCGTCACCAATCGAATTACCGTCCACTTTTACTTCTACCGTTCCCGCCTCATCTAATTTTGCAGCGATTGTTTTTTCTCCACTATCATCAATTTCAAGAATGGCTGGTTCTACAATGACTGGTGCCTTCTTGTCTGGTACAACAGTTGATAAGGAATCTTTGCTAACGTTCTCATCTTTATCGGTAGCGACAATTTTGACTTTTGTTGTACTCGTTAATTTCTCAAGTAATTCGAACATAAATTTATTTTTTGAATCTGTTGTGATAGGCTCAACATTTAATTTTGACCAAGTTTTATTATCAGGAGAAGTAAAAATGTCTATCACTGCACTTTCACTAACTTCTCCTTCAATATAATTAGACGTGTTATAGATTGGATTTACTTTCTTGATAACTGGTGCAATCCCATCTTTTATGGTGAAATTAATTGTTGTAATATTTGCTGAAGCAGCATTATCCGTGAGTTCAATGACCCCAGCAGTTCCTTCTGCTTGCTTCCCAATTGAAATTTTGAATTTCCCATTTACATCGGTCTTACCCACATATGTCTTTCCAGAGATAGTTATCTTAATAGATGCTTCCTCAGTTACTACTCCTTCAGCAAAGGTACTAATATTAGTAGCATTTAATTTCCCTACTAGTTCAGGTTTAACCGTGTCCTGTTTGACAATTAAAGTAATTTGTTCGGAAGTCCTTAGTCCTAATTCAGCTCTAACGAAAAATTTAGTATCAGCTGTTTGTTTGGATTTTAGTTTTAGATTAAAGTTCCCAGCTTTATCAGCTGTTCCTGAAGTAATTGTCTTATTATTTATATCCTTAACCGTTACTTTTGCTCCTGGATCTGAACTGCCCTTAATGTATGGGCTACTATCAAACAATTCGTTAATCTCAAGCTTAACAGGACTTATAGATTCAATCAGTTTTTTAGCGTCAACCATTTTTTTAGAAGTAGTCATGCTCGCGCCAGTTACAGTTTTACCTGTTTTTTTAGTTAAATCAATTAATTGTTCTGGTGTAAATTTATCGTTAACTCCCATAGCTAAGGCAACAGCACCAGTAACATGTGGTGCAGCCATAGATGTACCGTCAAAAAATTCATACTGCGGGTAGCCAATCGGAAATTCTGGATAGGATAAATTCACTGCTGTATGTACTCCTAGGGGAGAATCAGCATTGGCATCTATGAGATCAGCAAACATCACTTGGCTAATTTCATATTCTTCACCATTATAAATTGTTCCAGATTCCCCCATAACCGTTGAAGGTAACGGAAGTCCTTCATGAAAGAACTGAATACCAAGCGTTTGAGTTACAAGGTCACTGTATTCATTCCACCATATTGCATCTTGACCAGATAAGATAAGTTTCCCACCATTTTTTAAATATGTGTCCAATGATGATAAATCATTTTCTGTTAAAGTAGGCGTAGGCCATTCTCCATAAGCATCACCAGTGAACCAGATAACAATATCGAACCCTGTTAAATTTGGGCCATCAGTATTTGTTGCAACTGTTTTAACCTGATATTGGTATCCTAAGTCACTAAGTAATTCTTCATATATAGAAAGATATGACTGGTGAATAGTATCGGACTCATCATCCTGAACTAACAAAATATTAGAATTCGTCGTGGCATCTAAAAATTGCAATGCTTTTTGAAAAGCATCTTTTCTCTTAATAAAATTGATCATGTTTTCAAAGCCGAACCCATTAAAAATAGCTTTATAGTTTGGACCTATTATTTCAGCTGCAGCCCCAAATGAAGGCGTTTGAAATGGCACAGTACTCAGAATATCTACTCCGGGTGCCGCAATATCTACGCTCGTTCTGCCATAGTTTGAGAAAGATGCTTTATTTCCCTTGCTATCAACTGCTGAAACACTCAATATATTAGAGCTATTATAACTAGCAGGGTAATATGGAAGACTATCATTATTCTTTCCATAATTTCCAGCAGCGGCTATAAAAAGCATTTCGGAACTCTCTATAGTTTCCTTTAGAAACCAATCGTCCCCGTAACCTCCCCAACTATTATTTGAAATCTTTACACCTTTTTCCTTAGCGTAGTTAATAGCTTGAATAGCACCAAAAGTTGATCCACCTTCAGGTCCAAGAAATTTTAAAGGCATAATTTTAACATTAGGTGCAATTCCGGCGACACCTATATTGTTATTTGTAGTCGCTGAAATTGTCCCCGCAACATGTGTTCCATGCTCGTCTCCATCAATTTCATCATATACAGTATTATCATTATTGAAAAAGTCATAACCATTTAAGTCATCTATATAGCCATTCCCATCATCATCTACACCTGCTATTCCATTTGCTTCTGCCTCATTAGTCCAAATATGCTCTGCTAAATCTGGATGAGTAGTTTGCACACCTGAGTCAATTACTGCTACAATTATTTCATTCAATGGTTTTTCTTTTATCAAATTCCAAGCTTCTGGTAGATTAATATCTACATCACTTTTTCCTCTAATCTCATTAATATACTGACCTGTATTATGAAGACCCCATAATTCGTTTGAGTATGGATCATTAAAAATACTTGATGGATGATAAAGATAGTTAGGTTGTACAATTTCAATATTAGCATCATCCGATAATGTTTTTATAAAACTACTTGTTTGCTCAGTCTTAGGTACCTCTATTAAAGTAATTCCTGATGGTAATTCTTCTTTGACTTTATAGTTATGTTTTTTTAGAAGTGACGTTTTGTTTGTTCTTTTTTTGAATTTTACAAGTACTTCTCCATCAATATAAGGCTGGTTCTTCAAATTAATATTGTTATTCTTTCCGTTAAATTCCTTATACTTGTTTAAAGCTGCTGTGTTTTTATGAGTATTTTGTTCCTCATTTGCCAGTGCAGACGATGCACCTAAACTACTAAATAAACACGAAATTACAACCCAACATCCTAAACCTAATGAAGTAATTTTCCTTTTTATCCTCAAAAAGCTCATCTCCCTGATAGTAACTTTGAAATCCCAAAAAGAGTTTATCAAATAATATGTCTACAATCTAGTTAAATTTTACTATATGGGAAATTCTTAGAAAACCATCATCGGAGAAGTTTTTTCAAAACTGTGGAGTTGCTGTTGCATGAATTATAGAAAACAATTTTGAGAACAAGCTGTAGGATTGACTGCCCTATCAAGCAAATCTTCTTTTTATTAATGGAGTTCACTTAATATTCTTGATGAGAATTGATATATCTTTTGTAATCTATGGTAATATTTACATATATAAATTGTTTAAAGGTGTGGTTCAAATGTACTGCCATCAATGTGAAGAGAAACTATTGGAGGATTCTCGATTTTGTTCTCGCTGTGGTACTGAAACACATGAAGATGATATTAAAGAAGAAGCAACTGTAACTGAAACATCGATAGAAAAAGAAGAATTAAGAATTAACCACGATTGAAAGCCTAGAAGAACAAATCAACGGTTTCTAGTTCGAATAATGCCGACCTTAGTCCCAATAATAAGCGTTATTATGGTTGTTACTGGACTTAGTTATTACTATGTTCAAGAAAAGGGGATTAATAGAGAGGTACTAGGTTTTAAAGGAACAGCCGAGGAACTGGCTTTAAACAAAGATTTTGATAAGGCAATGAAACTATTGGAAAAGGCTCAATACAAACGATTAATGCAATAAGGAGTGCTACCCTTGAAATGTTTTAATATAACTTTATTTTCGACTTCTACTTATATGAATATCCCGAACTATTAAAGGTAATTCGGAATAATGTTGATACTGGTTTAGGTGGAATATTTATAATAAACGCTCGGATGATATATTGTTTTTATTGGTAAAAGTAAGGATACAGATTTATGGTTTTAAGTATGTTTCAGTAAAGTGAGGATTATAGAAGAGATGGTATCGTTCATGACCGGGATCATTGGGTTGTTAGGAATAATTACAGCCTTTCTGCTTGTTTCAACTATAATAGCGCTAATTAATAGAAATAGGAAAGCAAAAGGAACTTTTACAAAGGCAATTATTACTTTCATTATTATGTTAATCATAATATATCTAATGCCAAAAGAGATTGTAAATAAAATATCGGAAGAAGTTAACACAATTGATTCGCTAAAAGAAAACAAAAGTGAAGAACCAGAAAAACTAATTGAAAAAGAAACAACTTTAGAAACAAAAGATGGAACCTCAACAGACAAATTATTTGGTTCATTCGATGGATTTAACCCTGTATATACCCTAAATGAAGTAAGGGATGTTAGTACATCAGGGGCTAAAAGAGGAAATCTATATATAACAGTTCCGCATGAATTAAATGAAGAAATTTTGAAAAAGAACCTTCTTCATGCCGCAAAGAAATTCTATGAGCAAGAGAAACCGGATGCATTAATGGTATTTGCATATAGAGAAGGAGACGAACCTGAGAATACCTATTCAGCAGCAAAACTTGTTGTTGCACCGGATGGTGATTGGTCTAAAGCAGCGCAAAATAACTCAGTTGACCAATTAAAGTCTACTTTTGATCTATCGCCCTTATATTATAAAGTAGAAAGCAAATTAGAAGTAGGGGGTATTCGATCTTATACTTTTGAAGAAGGTGATTGGATAATTTTATATAAAACACCTCCGTTTTCTCTTGGTGAAGATGCAGTTGCTTTTGAAATAAAAATTAATAATGGGATAATCATAAATTTTGATATATTAAATTCAGAGACGCAGCGTCTAGGGTCAGTTGAAGATACTTATTATTTAGTTTCCTTTGAATATGAGAATAGGACGTATGAAGGTTGGATAAGTGAATATGATATTGATTAACTGGCAACTTAACGAAAAAATATTTAGGAATGGTTTGCCTTATAAGAAGGCTATAAAACTTTTCTCTAGGAGGATATGATATGAGTGAGCTAAAAGCTGAGGAAGTACTAGTAAATAAGAAACCGATATGGAAAAATAAAAGGGTTTTGATTATTGGAATTTTAGTAGTTTTGTTTTTGGCTTTTAAGGTAGGGAGTTCTCCAAGTGTTCCAGAAGGTATCGAAGAAGAACACTATAAAAGTGCATTATGGGTATTTCATGAGCTAAATATGGCTCTTGAAGAAAAAGAGTATCCAAGTGAAGATGTAATAAGTTGGATAAGGGATCACCGTGTAATTATTGAGGAAGATTCCTCCCTTTATACGGTAAAGGAAATAAATATAAATGAAATGCTAATGGTCATGGCTGCTGGTGTAGCCACTATGGATCAAGAACTAGCGTATAAAACCCGTGCTAGTATTGCCGAGTTATTAGAAGTAGATGAAGATTACTAAGCTACTATAAAGGTTTAAAATATCCTTTTTCGAATCTTGGCGTATAACACCGTCCTAAATAATAGTTGGCATAAAAGTGCGGTCACCAGCATTGTATAATTTACTTTGGCCGGCAGAGTGCCCAAACAAAATAGACTTAATGTTATTTACAAATTTGATGACAATCGTATTGTTTATATATAGTACTAGTAGGTATTTAGTCTAGTTGATTGCCATCTAGAATTGAGAATCTTGAAAAGCAATCAATCGGTGGCAATATCATTTTAGCTTAATAAGAAGGTGAAGATCATGATAGAAGTTTTGGTTAAATATATTAGTTTTCCAGATATAGAAGACGGGGTTTCTAGTTTTTATCATTATTCTACTGATAAAGGATGTTCAGAACCAAATAAGCCTTATACAAGTGGTTATTGTCATACTATTGCTGAAGAATTGGATGAATTAGCAGTAAAAGTTGGATTCACAACACGAAGTGAATTTGCAGCAGAGCTTCAAACGAAATATTGGAAAAACGCTTATGGTAAAGAATTGTCCCAATATGTAGGTAAAGCACTAGAATCAACAGGTATTACCTTGAATATTAATGGAACGGATATTATTTTTAAATGTCCAGAAAATGAATTTGTTCTATGGCCAGCTAAAAGGTAATAAGGAACGGAAGGAGGCACGTCTGCCGCGGGAAACCAGGGTGCCTAGTCCGTTCTTGATGCAAAAAACACTAAAGAATTAATCAATAGATAATTGTTGTATTATGTAACATTTTTTGTGAAATCTTGCTAAGTTTCGTTGGCTATTCCTTTTACTATATAAATTATAAAAAAGTAATGGTAATTTTGTTTTTAAAAAATTTGATAAAGGCAAACTTATTGAAAGATGAGGACGCAAAGCCATGGGTCTGTCGTTCAGCTTAGCTATTGAACTATGATCGCAGGTTGCCAAAGTAGCTTTATATAAGTAAAGTGATGGCTGCTCTCTTTATCAGAGACGGCTATTTTTGTGCAACGATTATAGAACAAGTGAATTTTGCTCGCAAAATATGGTGGTAATGCCTTCAAATAACCTAAAGTCATAAACTACTTGTGCAAGAAGCTAGGTGGGGCCATTTGCTCAAGCCCCATTTAAACAATCGTTTGATTGAACAGTCTCAATCCCTTTTCCTACATGGCTTTGAGGGAATTTAATCAAACGTTGATTGATATGTATGTTCGTATTTTTATATCAATTTAAATCAATTGACTAATATTAATAATTATTATGATATAAACTTAGGGAAGCCCGTCCTGTCAGTGCAAGAGAGCATTAATCAAACGATTGATTGAACTGTCCCAATCCCTTGTCCTGCATGGGTTTGAAGGATTTAATCAAACGTTTGATTAATATGTATGTTCGTATTGGTCTATAATATTATCATTTATAGTAAAGGTATAAAAATTGGTCCAGAAAAGGCTAGTAAGAAAGTAAGTGTAATGTAATAATCTTTGAAGTGCCTTTTTACTTTTTGATGAAAAATGATACTATTCATCGATTTAGTATTCCTGAGGGGACAAACTTTTTTACTCTCGATTTTTAAAAGAAAAAGTTCAATCAAACGTTAGTTCATAAGTGCCTCGAAATAATTTTCATAAAAAAGGTGACTAACAGTAATCGTAATGGGCTAAAGAATCAATCCTTCCGTTCCGCTAAGGCAAGTGATTGCCCTTTTTCTTTCGTTGCTTCATACGATGATCATGACCATTTATAATAAAGAATATAGAATCTCTCGTCATTTCCTCTAAATGTTCTGCTCTTTTGATTTTGCAGTTGAAGGAGGATAGTTTCGCTGGGATGGTTATGGTTTGGCCGTTACTGAACGTGATGGTTGTTTGGTTATTGAGGCTGTTTGTTCTCTTGATGTGAACGGGGTTAAACCAGGTGCACTCTTCATGTAGAGCTGATTTGGTCGGAAACAAGACAATTCTGTGGATGGGGTTGACCAGAACGGGGCAATGATGAACATTGCCCAACAGTCGCTTGGATGTTATCATAGCACCTTTTAGATCATAGCCGATGCAGCGAATGCTTTCATCAAGAATTTCTAGTGGGGATTGATCTACCATAAATGTTTTCCTAGTTTCTGTGACAAGTGTGCACATCTTTCCATTACTATCATAAAAACCTGTCATTCGTATAAACTGTTTCGTTATTCTATAGCGAGATCTCATATACAAGTGAATCGGCTCCTTTGGCAGGCAACATGCCTATTAATTTTCATACCTTCCTTTAAGTAAATCATCTTCAATTTCTTTTAGCAGTTCAGATGGGGTAATCTGCAATCCTTTTGCAAGTGAACTGATCGTGCTCAGGAGCGGCACTTGCTTATTGTTTTCTAGTAAACTGATTGTTTTTCGATCTAGCTCGTTACACTGATGGGCAAATTCCTCCTGACGTAAAAGATTTGATTTTCTTAACCTTTTCAAGGTGTGACCTATGTACTTCAAATTTAAAGTTTCCACTGATAGTCTCCTTTCTAAATCCTATTAGATTATAAAGAGACACTTTCCGCCATGCAGAGTAGTGCCCATATGTTTCTCTAAGGCAAAACTATAGTAAAATAAGTCTAGAAATTATAAATCTATCGATTGCGAAACGTTGATATATAAGGGTTATGTGGAATAAGGGATTTAGAATTCATACAAAATCAATAAATGTTACATTATTGTGAATAATCATATTTTTGGTAAAGATGCTGGCGCCACGATATTGAATTTGACTCAAGATGTTTGTAATATGTGGAGCCAGGCACCTTTGGATCTTATAATACAGTATTCACTTTTCTAAGCTTTTCCTTGGCTCCTGTTCGCCAATTTTTCACGGCAGATAAAGATACTTGTTCGATAGCAGCAATTTCGGTGACGGTCAGATCTTTCAAAAATTTATAAAGAACCCATTTTGTCTGGTTTTCAGTTAAATTTCCAGCCTGGCAATAGGAAAGAAGAATATCTTCTTCCATGGAGCAGTAGTTGAACTCATCCTCGATATATTCCCAAAACTCCTCGTTCAAAGGTGCCACTCTCTCCACATTGCGATTTGTTCTCGTCATTTCTGTAAGCAGTCTGCCCCTAATATAAGCGTAAGCAAAGCCCGTGAAGTTCCCTTTCTCTGGATCAAAACGCTCATAAGCCTCCCATAAACCGATCAGGCCAATCTGAAAAAATTCATCTTTGTTCGTGAAGATGTTTAAGGACGAAATAATTTTGTGAATCATCAAAGTATATTGACTTGAAACCTGTTCAAAGCTTTCCATTAGAATTCCCTTCAGAAAGCGCGCTTTACAGTGTATTCCCGGGTTATCTACAGCATACTTAGAAAGCATTTGACCATCGAACAGATCAAAATCCAATTTGAACGCAAAACAGGGGGTGAAAAGTCAAAAAACAGCATCAAAAAGGAACTTTGAACGCAAAATAACGATTTTGGTCCCGATTTGTGCCAAATTGAGTCGAGTGGAAGGGTCCCTTGTCTTAGTGCTTAAAGGAAAAGTCGATCATCGAATAGTTGAACAGGATCATACGTCAGGAAAACCGATTATGTCGCAGTAGAACCAAATATGATGTCTCTAAAAAGCTCGCTCATCCAGGAAGGACCGATAGATTTATCTGTATGTATTGTTACAGGAAAGTCCACTTCGTAAAGTTCTTCGAAATAGAGCTCCTGAAATTTTTTATCTAGAATTCCATAGTAATAGGCAAGGGGCTTGTTGACCTTGGCAGCTGTTTTCATTTTTCGTATGAGCTGTTTCATGGATTGAATGGCTATGGATAGCACTCTTTCCCTGTCGTTTATCCGGTTATGGCGATAAGCAGCAATGCTAGTCATTTTCCAGAATTCCTCAATGCTTTTGGCTTCAGGAAAAAAGTACTTTACCACTTGAACAAAGTCATTAGGCACACGGTCACTTGTATAGGTGTAATCGAGACACGTATCGCCCACGTTACGTTTTTTATTATTTTTATTATTAGTTTTAGAAAGATTACTAGTTTTAATAGGGGAGTCCAATTTTTCTTTCTTAGGTGGTTCACTGTTAGGAAAACGATTGAACACATAAAGGTTGCTGGACTGTGAACCGTTCTTTCTCTCCGTTTCATGGACGGTTATGATGCCAAGCTCAGTGGCTTTTGCAATCATTCTTTTGAAGGTAGAGCGGGAAATTCCGTTGCCGTTGAACTCCTCGTGGATCGCCTTTAACACCGTCCCGATTTTCGCATTACACACCCCCGGCACTTTCGCCGCAAAGCGAATAAGCCGCTTCAATCCGACAAGCTCCCCCTTGGAAAGCTTGTCCTTATGAACCGACATCCACATTTCAATATGCGTATTAAATTCTTCTAAACTCTTAAACTGTGAAAAAGACTCAAACTGTTTGATATTGCCTGATTTTAAATTCATTTAAATGCACCACCCTTTACTTGTTACATATGGATTTAGGGTGGGAAAGGACAGGG